>DATDOQ010000162.1:0-23016 GCA_035293205.1 Bacteroidia bacterium | reverse complement strand
ACAGGAATTGCATCGGGCGCGAATGTTACGATTTCGCAACCGTATGTTCAGGGCGCAGGTTATGAGGGCACGTTGGTAGGTACGCTTGCAACAATGAAGCAGGGCGAAGTTAAAGGACCAATCAATGGCACCCTGGGCGTATATGTGATCACGCTCGATTCCGTGACAAAACCGGAACCGCTGAAAGACGTCGCTTCCCAAAAATCACGCAGCATGCAGGCGCTCGCCTCCCGCGCTGATGCAACGGCCATGGAAGTCCTGAAAGAAAAAGCGGAGATCATCGATAACAGGGCCAAACACTTTTAAAAAAATTCCAAAAAAAATCATCCGCCATAGGCGGATGGAATTTTTGCGCTTTCGCTTGGTTCAACGCAGGATCAACAGTCGCTGTGAATCCAGCTTGACGAAGATCAGGAGCAGGATTGTAAAGCTGATCAGCGAGGAGCCACCATAGCTGAAGAATGGAAGGGGAATTCCAATGACCGGAAGCAATCCGATGGTCATCCCAACGTTTACAATCAGGTGAACAAAAAATACGGATGCCACACCATAGCCGTAAATGCGCGTAAAATCAGAGCGCTGCCTTTCGGACATGATGATCAGGCGCATAATCAGGATCAAATAAAGGATCACAACCAGGGAGGTGCCGGCAAGTCCCCACTCCTCACCCACCGTACAAAAAATAAAATCAGTTTCCTGCTCGGGCACAAAACGGAATTTCGTCTGCGTTCCCTGCAGGTAACCTTTACCCAGCCAGTCGCCCGATCCGATGGCGATCATGGACTGTTTCGTATTATAATCGTAACGGTCGGAAATTGCGCGCGGCACCGGCAATCCAAGCCAGCATTTGATGCGGCCGGTCTGATGCACTGGAAGCTTTTCAAGCGCGACAGGCGCCGCTAAAAATAATCCCGAGAAAAATCCAATGACCACAAATGTCAGGATGATTTGTTTCGCTGTACGGCGGATCAGCAGTAAACGCAGAAGCCCGAAGGCAAGCAGGATGGAAGTCCAGATCAGAAAACTCTTCAACCCGAAGTGATAGCTGACTTTTGCCGGATCAACGGATTTGTCGGTTTCAATAATTGTACCGGGGTATTTGATGCCGAGTATAAAAGCGGTGGCTGAAAGAAGTCCAAAAAGCAGCAGCCATCCCGGAACAATTCCTTCCCTGTAAAGTACGATGATGAACGCGATGAAGATCAATGCGACGCCGGTTTCGCTTTGCAGGCCCATGATGATAACCATGGGAAGCAAAATAATTCCCATCGTGGTCAATAGAGTTTTCCGGGAATCGGGCCGGTTGATGCTGCTCAGGAATTTTGCAAGCGCAAGCAGGGTTGCCCACTTGGCAAATTCGGCCGGCTGCAGGCTAAATCCGCCGATCTTAAACCAGGAATGGCTGCCACGGATTTCCGTGCCTAAAAAAACGACCGCGATGTTCAATAGAATGATTGCGCCGTATAGAATGTAAGCAGTTGCGGTAAAAAAAGACGCGTCAATTACGAGAATGACAAAAGCGAGCATGACCGAGATGACCGCGAAGAGCAGCTGCTTGCTCTCCTGCCGCTGGAGATCAAAAATATCACTCTTCGCATCGTAAACGGCGGAATAAATATTCATCCATCCCATCGCCATCAGCAACAGGTAAATGCTCACCGTTATCCAGTCAACATGGTAAAAGATCCGGTCGCTTTTTTCGCGCATGAATGTACCGGCTAAGGATGTTTCGGTTGAAGGTTCTGCATTTGCGGGTGCCTGTGCAGGAGATCACCTTCGACCATGCGTTGCTCGAGTTCCGGCCGGTTTATCTTTCTTGTCAGGTATTTTTCCATCATGAGGCTGGCGATCGGCGCGGCCCATGCTGATCCATACCCTGCATTTTCCACCAGGATAGCGACACATATCTTCGGGTTGACCCGCGGGGCGAAACAAACAAAAACCGAATGATCTTCCCCGTGCGGATTTTGCGCGGTCCCCGTTTTTCCGCAAACTTCAATGCCTTCAATCCTTGCAACGCGTGCAGTTCCGCCAGTGACAACATTTGCCATTCCTTCGATCACACTTTCATAATGATGAGGAGAAGTGACTTTTGTGTAATGCTTCTGCTGGTATTTGGCAAGAGAAGAATCACTGCCAATGGTCCGGATGATATGCGGCACAATGTAATAACCGCGATTCGCGATCGCGCAGATAATATTGCACATCTGCAGCGGCGTGATGGAAAGCTCGCCCTGCCCGATACCCAATCCTACACCGGTTACCGTATTGGAACGCCAGCCATTTTTCCCGAATATTTTATCGTAATACGCCGCGCTCGGCACAATGCCTTTTGCATCGAAAGGAAGATCAGTCCCCACCCGCGTGCCCACACCGAAGCTTAATACGTAATTACGCCAGGCGTTGTATCCCGCAACGTGATCGCCTTTGTAATTCCGGTTGTCGATAATCGAACGATACACGTATGAAAAGTAAGAATTGCAGGATGTGGCAATAGCGCCCGTCAGCGCGAGCGGACTTGGATGCGGATGGCATTTTGGTTTTCCTCCGCCGGGCGGATAACCTTGCGCGCAGGGATAATAAGTGGAAGTCGAAAGTACGCCTTCCTGCAAACCGATCAGCGCGTTCATCAGTTTAAAGGTTGATCCCGGAGGATAAAATGCCTGGAGCGCACGGTTGAAAAGTGGTTTTCCCAAAGTGTCTTGTACCAGCAACGAATAGTTTTTGGGGAAGTCACGGCCTACAAGAAGGTTCGGATCATAAGTCGGACTCGTAACGAGCGCAAGAATTTCGCCTGTGGCCGGTTCAATGGCTGCGATTCCGCCGATCTTATTCGTCATCAGCAATTCGCCGTACTGCTGCAGTTCCGCGTCAAGCGTGGAGATGAGACTCAGGCCCGGCACGGCTGCTGTATCGTATTTTCCGTCTTTAAAGCTGCCCTTAATATTGTTGTGCACATCACGCATTTTGATCTGCACGCCTTTTTTTCCGCGCAGGTAATCTTCATATCCTTTTTCGATACCGCTTTTTCCAATGTAATCACCGGATTTATAATAAGGATCCTCTGACGTGATCCGCTCATCCACTTCACCGATATATCCCATCAAATGAGCGGCAATGGTCATCGGATATTTACGGACTGTGCGCGCCTGCACATAAAATCCATTGAATTTGTAAAGACGTTCCTGAATGCGCGCGTTCAATTCCGGCAACATCTGGCTTTCAAAAATATGACTGCGATAATCGCCCCTGGCTGTTTCCACGCTTCCAGAAAGTTTTGCCAGCCTTTTCAGGAATTCCTCTTTTGATATATTCAGAATGCCGCAAATTCCCGCTGTATCACAATCTTTCAGATCGCGCGGCACCACCATCAGATCGTAGGCCACCTGGTTAAAGACAAGCAGCTTTCCATTGCGGTCGTAAATAACACCGCGTGGCGGATAATCGGTCTGGTAAAGAAATGCCTGGTTGTGGGCGTCGAGCTTGTACTTGTCGTCCACTACCTGGATATAAAAGAGGCGGGAGATGTAAAGCACCACGACCAGCAACGTCAATCCCAGCAGAATATATTGGCGAATGCCCGGGTTCATGTAGCTTCCTTAGTACGGTAAAATAAAAATTGCGTTACGACCACCAGCAGCAACGTTGCCGCCGAGCTGATGAGCACACGGATGAAGGTGCTGAAAAATTCGCGGAAACTGAACATCTCGAGATAAAATAGTGCCAGGTGATGAAGCACAATAATGATTGTCGCATACGTGAGGAACCAGACACGCCCCATGTCCTGCATGGTCGGCTGGCTGCCGAACTCATAACCATCACGTGGCGCGAGGAAACGCAATAGCCGCGGACGGACCCAGCCAATGAAGGTGCAAGCCGCCATGTGCATTCCCACTGTCTGATAAAAAGTATCGACACTGTAGCCAAGTATAAAAGATAGCAGCAGGACCAGCCATGCAGGCGCTTCGAACGGAAGCTGGATCAGAAATAAAATATAAAGGAAGGGATTCATAAAATTGCCGGGTTCAACATTTTTCAGGATCAGGCCCTGCGCGAGCACAAGCAGCACAAAACGGATAAAATGCCGGATAACTTCGTTAATCATCGACTTTTATTTTTTCCCGGAGCAGCCCGATCTCTTCCCGCATCAGATTTTTAATGATCAGCACATGGCGCAGTTTTCGAAAATCGGTAGTCAGTTGTATGTCCACCGTAAATGTTTTATCCCCCGGTTTTGTCTCAAAGCCGAGTACGGTTCCGACTGGTATGCCTGCCGGGAATGCGTCACCAAGTCCGCTGGTCACAAGTGTATCACCTCTGTTGAGCTTTGCATGCGTAGGCAGATCAAGCAATGTAGCCTCCCGGTAATTTTTTCCATTCCACCGCAGCTGCCCGAAAGTACCATCCTGTTTAATACTTGCGCTTATTTTAGAATCTTTATGAAGAACAGACATCACCAATGAAAAATTATCTGAAACATTCACAATAATGCCAACGATTCCATCAGGTGAAATGACGCCCATGTCCTCTCGCGCGCCCTGCAGCCTGCCGCGATTGATGATCAGGTAATTGTTGCGGCGGCTCACGGTGTTATCCACAACGAGGGCGGCAAGAAATTCAAAACGTTGTTTAAAGACCGTGTCAATCACTGGCGTGGTACGGCTCGTGTACATCATCCATGCAGCGCTATCGGCGGTCAGCGTGTAAGCGAGCTTTTCGGCCAGGTGCTTGTTTTGTTCTTTCAGGTCAAGATATTCCACAAATTGCGTGCGCCATTCGAAGAGGGTGCCGGTAAATGCATGCGATGCGGAAACTGCCCGCGCATGCTGGAAATAGTTGCGTTGAACCAAAAAATAAAGGGATAGAACCTCCAGGAGCAAAAAAAGCAGGAAGAAATAATTTCTTGCAAGAAAAACGACGAGGTTGCGCATCGCGTTTTAAATTCCAAAGTGAAAAATTCCAAATAACAAATAACAAATAACAAATTCCATTCGCCGAGGCGGACAAGTTCCAGTTCTGAAAGGAGTACAGATTATTAATGGAATTTGTGATAAGGTCATGGGGATTTTTTTAATCCTTAATTGATTTCATATTTTTTACAAAAAAGAACCCCAGACTCTTTTTGGTCCGCCAGTGGCGGATGGAATTTCTTATTTAATAAGGAACGGGAATTTATCAATGTTCTTTAAGGCGATGCCTGTTCCGCGCGCAACCGCACGAAGCGGATCTTCCGCCACATGCACCGGCAGTTTCGTTTTCAGCGAGATCCGTTTGTCAAGCCCGCGCAGCAGCGAACCGCCACCTGCCAGGTAAATGCCAGTCCGGTAAATATCCGCTGACAATTCAGGCGGTGTCATCTCCAGTGCGTTCAGGATGGCTTCCTCAATTTTGGAAATGGATTTATCAAGGGCATGCGCAATTTCCACGTAAGAAACATAAATCTCCTTCGGAATTCCCGTCATCAGGTCACGTCCGTGAACCGGGTAATCCGGCGGCGGATTTTCAATCTCGGTCATTGCAGCGCCGACTTCGATCTTGATGCGTTCAGCAGTTCGTTCGCCGATCAGGATGTTGTGCTGTCTTCGCATGTATTCTTCGATGCTCGCCGTGAATTCGTCACCCGCTATCCGGATGGATTTATCGCAGACGATACCACCAAGCGCGATGACAGCAATTTCTGAAGTGCCGCCGCCGATATCAATGATCATGTTCCCCATCGGTTCTTCTACGTCGATGCCGATGCCGATCGCCGCGGCCATGGGCTCATGGATCAGGTAACATTCTTTTGCGCCCGCATGTTCCGCAGAGTCGCGGACAGCGCGTTTTTCAACTTCGGTGATGCCGGAAGGAATGCAGATAACCATGCGCAGCGATGGCTGAAAAAGTCGCCGGCCGGGATTGATCATCCGGATCATGCCGCGGATCATATGCTCAGCCGCATGGAAATCAGCGATCACACCATCTTTCAGCGGGCGAATCGTTTTAATGTTTTCGTGTGTTTTGCCATGCATCTGCATCGCTTGTTTTCCAACGGCGATGACCTTGCCGGTTGCACGGTCAATGGCTACGATGGAAGGTTCATCGACCACAACTTTATCGTTGTGAATAATAATCGTATTGGCCGTTCCAAGGTCAATAGCAATTTCCTGCGTGAAAAGATCAAAAATGCCCATTAGAAAGTTTATACGCGGATATAGTGATTAATGTTTGAAATGTCGCACACCTGTAAAAACCATTGCCATACCCTGCTCATCGCAGAACCTGATTGAATCTTTATCACGGACCGAACCGCCCGGCTGTACGATCGCGTGGATACCTACCCCGTGTGCGATCTCAACACAATCTGCAAAAGGGAAAAAAGCATCCGATGCCATCACGGCCCCTTCGAGATCAAAACTGAATTGTTGTGATTTCGCGATGGCATGCTTCAGCGCATCCACACGCGAAGTTTGTCCCGTACCGCTTGCGATCAGCTGGCGGTTTTTGGCAAGCACAATTGTATTCGATTTTGTATGCTTCACCAGCTTATTTGCAAAAACCAGGTCATCGTATTCGCTTTCAGTGGGAATGGCTTTTGTCACCGGTTTCATATCGGCTGCCGTTTCCGTAAGCATATCCTTATCCTGACGGATCACCCCGTTGAGGAGTGAGCGGAATTGTATTTTGGGTAATTCCACGGGCTTTTGCACAAGAATGATGCGGTTTTGTTTCTGGCGTAGCAATTCCAGCGCGCGGTCATCATACCCGGGAGCAATAATCACTTCAAAGAAAATTTTTGTGATTTCTTCCGCGGCATTCGCGTCAACCGGCCGGTTGCAGATCAGTACGCCGCCAAATGCGGAAACGGGATCTCCCGCCAACGCGGCGTTCCAGGCCTCGGTCACCGATTTTCGCGAAGCACATCCGCAGGCATTGGTGTGCTTAAGGACAGCAAAAGTTGTGTCGCTGAAATCCGCGATCAGGTTCACTGCCGCATCAATGTCAAGCAGGTTATTATAAGAGATTTCCTTGCCGGCCAGCTGGTCGAACATTTCTCCTTGCGGACCAAAAAATTCTCCCCGCTGGTGCGGATTTTCACCATAACGAAGCATGCGCCCGCCATTTTCAGCAAACCGGAATGCAGGCTCTTTTTCTTCGCCGTTGAACCAGTTAAAGATCGCTGTGTCGTACAGGGATGAAACGGCATATGCGCGTGTGGCAAACCTGCGGCGTTCTTCTTCTTCTGAAGATCCATTGCCGGAATTCAAAAGATCAAGAAGCGTATGATAATCATGACGCGAAGCCACGATCAGCACATCCGCAAAATTTTTCGCGGCCGCGCGGATCAGTGAAATACCGCCGATGTCGATCTTGTCAATAATTTCCTGTTCAGGGGAGCCCGAAATTACCGTCTGCTCGAAAGGATAAAGATCGACGATGACAAGGTCGATCTCAGGAATTTCATATTCCTCCAACTGTGCCAGATCTGCATCGAGCCCGCGCCGGCCAAGAATGCCACCGAAAATTTTAGGATGAAGCGTTTTCACGCGTCCGCCAAGAATGGAAGGATAAGCGGTCAGCTGCTCTACCGGGGTAACGGGAATTCCCAACTGTTCGATGAAGGTTTGTGTGCCGCCGGTACTGTAAATTCCGATCCCAAGTTCATGCATACGGCGAATTACCGGTTCCAGGTGGTCTTTGTAATAAACTGAAACGAGGGCATTTTTAATCTTTTTCGGACGGCTCATAAATAGTAGCAGGAAAGTGGTCCGAAGTTACAGGTTTTTAATGCTTTCAAAGGCGAATTTGTTAACTGTTGCAGTTTTTTTTCAGGTGTAGCTTGACCGGTCTAGATTCCCCCTGTATATTTTAAATGAATATCCCATTTCCGGTCCTTGTGTACCTTTGCAACGTGCTCTTCCTTTCACTTTTCCGGGAAAGTTTGCTGTTCGCGTTGCATGCGTTGCGTGTGAACCGGCTTCGGACGATTCTTTCACTGCTTGGAATTACCATTGGCATTTTTGCGATCATAGCGGTATTCACGGCGGTGGATTCGATGGAAAACAAGATCCGCAACAGCGTCCAGTCATTGGGCGATAATGTAGTTTACATTCAGAAATGGCCGTGGACACCGGAAGGCGGCCAGGAATATGCCTGGTGGAAATACATGAACCGCCCTGTGCCAAAAGTGTCGGAATCGGATGAGCTGCGGCGGCGGCTTTCCTCCGCGGAGGCAGTTGTCTATATGGCCAGCGCGAACGGCATGGTCCGGTACGGAACTTCATTTGTTGAAAACGCCGGCACTGTTTGCGCCACCTATGATTACTACAAAGTCAAAGGCTTTGACATTGCATCCGGCCGGTATTTCACCGAGCAGGAATGTGAAACGGGCAAAGCAGTTTGTATCATTGGAAACAATATTGCCAAAGCGCTTTTTACCAATGATGAACCGCTCGGAAAGGACATTAAAATCCGCGACCGTAGGGTGAAGGTGATCGGCGTTTTTAAGGCGGAAGGCGAAAGCATTATTGGCAACAGCAGCGACGACCAGCTGCTCATCCCGCTTGATTTTGCGCGTACCATGGTGGATGTTGAAAACGACCGTATTGATCCGTCCATCCTCGTGCGCGCAGCCGCTGGAGTCCAGGTTCAAAATCTGAAAGCGGAGCTTACCGGTGCCATGCGCAGCATCCGGCGATTAAAACCGGTCGAAGAAAATAATTTTGCTGCCAATGAGGTGAGCCTGTTATCAGCTCCGATGGAGGCTATGTTTGGCGTGATCGGAATTGCCGGCTGGCTGATCGGCGCATTTTCCATTCTCGTCGGCGGTTTTGGAATCGCGAACATCATGTTTGTTTCTGTCAGGGAACGAACCAGCCAGATCGGGATTCAGAAATCGCTTGGCGCCAAAAGCTGGTTCATCCTGATGCAATTCCTTGCCGAATCGGTTGTGCTTTGCCTGCTTGGCGGCATTATCGGGCTGCTGCTGGATGGATTGATGGTATATACGGCCAACCAGTTTATCGATTTCGGATTCGTGCTCTCGCTGGAGAATATTTCCCTCGGCATTACCATTTCTGTGTTGATCGGGATCATCTCCGGATTTATTCCCGCCTATTCCGCCGCGCAGCTCGACCCTGTGGAAGCGATCCGCTCAAACGCATAAATTCACAAAATG
Organism: Bacteroidia bacterium; assembly: GCA_035293205.1. GTDB lineage: Bacteria > Bacteroidota > Bacteroidia > Palsa-965 > Palsa-965. Next base: position 13,859 of record DATDOQ010000162.1, on the reverse strand, counting down.
ACAATTGCCGCGCTTACCACCCGCAAACGCCCCATCATCATCTCCATTTTCGCGGTGACCGGCTTTATCATTTCCGCCTTCCAGATCATCCTGATCTCCTATCCCGGCTTGCGCGAAATTGAAAAATGGTACCCGGTTGTATATGGCCTGCTCACAGCGTTCCGGTTCATCGCGCTGGTCGGCGTCTGGCACATGAAAAAATGGGGCGCGGAATTATTCGCGTATTCTTTGCTGGGTAAAATTGCCGTGCAGATTGGCGTCAACGATTTCACGATGCTCGCCACCATTGATACGATACTTTCGGCGGTTTTCGCGATCGTATTTATGTGCTTCTGGAAAAGGATGGACAGGAATCTTTGAAAGGCGAGGAACTTTCCAAAGGGTGGGGATAATTTGTCACCCCCCTTTCGGCTGACACAATCGGGGGTAAACAGAAGCAATTCTGTAGGTTGGGTTTATTCTTTTTTTCGCAGGATCTGTTCTATGTGGTATTGCAAATCCGGTAATTTTTTAGTGATAATGCTCCATACGATGTCATCATCGATTCCAAAGTAGTGGTGAATCATAATGTCCCTGGTAGCTGCCATTTTTTTCCATTCTATTTCGGGGTGTCTTGCTGTAAAATCAGGATCTGTGCGTTTGGCTGCTTCTCCTATAATTTCAAGGCTACGGATAATTGCTCTCTTTATTGTTTCATCGGCAAAGATTTCTTCTCTGCTTTTGCTTTCCGTTACTTTTAGTATGAAACTGCATTCGTCGAGTATATGTCGTAAAAATTCAAGCTGCGAAGGATACATATTCTACTTCTTTTAAGATATATGGTCCTATGTATTTACTTAATGACTGGGGTGTGACGATTTCTACTTTTCTGCCCAATAGATTTTGAAGGAAAAATGCCAGTTCCATAAAGTTATCAAAGTTCTTTTTATCCGGGTAGAACTCTACTAAAAAATCTATGTCGCTGCTCTGTTTTACTTCATCACGTACAAAGGACCCGAAGATACCGAGTTGCTTTACTCCATAATTATGTATCTCTTGCTTATGAGCATGTATTAATTCAAGTAATTCTTGTTTATTGCTTACAGGTGTATTCATAATGTAAAGATAGAAACTTCGGGTAAACGGGTCCGACCTAACAGCAGCAGCAAGCGCATCAGTAAAAAATGTAATTGCCTCTGACCCGATGGCTATCGGCTTTGAGGTTTCTGTTTTTGTCATAGATTTTGGATTTTTGCGTTAAACTAAAAAGAATTTCATACGCACTGGGATTTTCAGTTTAATACCTTAGACCTATTATTTTCTCGATGTGATAATTATACTTAGTGTCAAAAAAATTAAAAAAGAGATGAAAAAATAAAATTGCAATACCCTTATTTCATGAACATATTGTAATGAATTTTTATCTAAAACATTTATTACTTCCTTATCTTGCAAGGTATACCTATCCCACATACGAATTCCCATAAAGTTAATCGTATGTTTTTTATACAGATTGTCGTTTGATGTTTTTAAATATTCAAAAATTTTATTCCAACAAAAAACAAATCGCAAGAAAAATACGCTATATGCAATTATGACAAAAGCTACAATTGAATAGGAAACAATTTTTTTTTCGAAAGAGAGGAATATCACAAATTCTATTGCGGTTAACAATGAAATGAATATGAAATATTTATTCTTGATTTTCATTTTGAATTAATACTGCTTGTGTCTAATTGCTTTATGCCTTTATCTATTGCCTCAGTTGTTTTAGACTAATCTTTTCATTGCCCGATGCCTTAGTGGTGCTTTTGTTGTTCTGTTTCGCACCTTTCTTCCAGCCTACCCACAATTGCACTTTTCACCCGTTTACCAACGGCCCCAACGCACTAATCGCATCTTTCACCGAACGAACATTTTCAAAAGTCAGCATCAGCTTTTTATTCGTTTCTTTCATTTTTGCCGTGCGTGGATTGGCCTGCACGAATTTCAGCACGCGTGTAAAAGTTTCCGACTGGTAATAGGGCGACTCGTGACTGGAAACAAAATATCCACTCATGCGGCCGTTCTTCAGAACAATTTTTTCAAATCCCACTTCCATGCCGAGCCACCGCAAACGAACGGTGTCAATCAACTCAACAACCGGCTCCGGGACAGGCCCGAAACGGTCACGCAACATGGCTTCGAAACGCGCGAGCTCATCTTCCGTTTCACTGTCGTCGAGCTGCCGGTATAGTGCAAGCCGTTCGGTGATCGTGCGGATATACTGATCGGGTAAAAGAATTTCAAGGTCCGTATCGATCTGCGTATCGCGTACGTAAACACCTTTGTGCTTCGTGTGCTGATCGCGCGCTTCATGCATTTTCCTTTCTTCTTCCTCGCGGAAAAGATCTTTGAATTCCGTTTCTTTCAATTCCTGGATCGCTTCGTCGAGAATTTTCTGGTACATGTCAAAACCGATATCGGAAATGAAGCCGCTTTGTTCTCCGCCAAGCAGATTCCCCGCGCCGCGTATGTCAAGATCACGAAGTGCAATATGGAAACCGCTGCCCAACTCGGAAAATTCTTCGATGGCTTTTAACCGCCTTTGCGCTTCGCCTGTCAGCATGAACGTTGGGGGCGTGATCAAGTAACAGTACGCCTTTTTATTCGAACGTCCGACACGCCCGCGCATCTGGTGCAGATCGCTCAATCCAAACATGTGCGCGTCGTTGATGATGATCGTATTGGCATTGCTGATGTCAAGGCCCGATTCGATGATCGTGGTGGAAACAAGCACATCGCTTTCCCCTTCAATAAAATCCACCAGCGCTTCTTCCAGCTTATGCGACTCCATCTGGCCGTGACCAATAGCTACCCGCACACCCGGGCATAAGCGCTGGATCATTCCGGCAACTTCATGAATATTTGCAACCCGGTTGTGAACGACAAAAACCTGTCCGCCACGCTGCACTTCAAACAGGATCGCATCCCGGACCAATTCTTCGCTGAAAATATGCAGCTCCGTCTGAACAGGGAACCGGTTGGGCGGCGCCGTGTTGATGATGCTCAGGTCACGCGCGCTCATCAGCGAAAACTGCAAAGTCCTTGGGATTGGGGTCGCCGTTAATGTCAGCGTATCGATTGTTGTTTTCAGCGTTTTTAACTTGTCTTTTACAGCAACCCCGAATTTTTGCTCTTCATCAATAACCAGCAACCCCAGGTCTTTAAATTTCACACCTTTTCCTACAATCCCATGTGTGCCGATCAGGATGTCGATCTGGCCTTTTTCCAGTTTTTCAAGAATTTCTTTTTTTTCTTTGGCAGAACGAAAACGGTTCAGGTAATCAACTTTTGCCGGAAATCCTGCCAGCCGGTCGGTAAAAGTTTTAAAATGCTGCAGGGCGAGAATGGTTGTAGGGACAAGGATGGCCACCTGTTTGCTGTCGCAGACGGTTTTGAATGCCGCGCGGATCGCTACCTCGGTTTTTCCGAATCCTACATCCCCGCAAACGAGCCGGTCCATCGGCATTTCACTTTCCATATCCCGCTTCACATCCTGGGTGGCTTTTAGCTGGTCGGGTGTGTCTTCGTAAATAAAAGAGGCTTCCAGCTCATGCTGCAAATAATTATCGGGAGAAAAGCTGAATCCTTTCTGGGCGCGACGAGCGGCGTAAAGTTTGATCAGGTCAAATGCAATTTCCTTGACGCGTGTTTTTGTCCGCTGCTTGAGATTCTGCCACGCCACCGATCCCAGCTTGTCGATCCGCGGAACCTGCCCTTCTTTTCCGGCATATTTCGAAATGCGGTGAAGCGAATGAATGCTCACATACACCACGTCATTATCACGGTACACCAGTCGCACCGCTTCCTGGAATTTGCCGCCCGCTTCCACTTTTTCAAGTCCGCCAAAACGCCCCACGCCATGATCGATGTGCACGACGTAATCGCCCGGGCTCAGTCCACGCAATTCCTTCAGCGTGATCGCTTCTTTTTGCCGCTTGAAGCCGTCCCGTAGCCGGAACCGGTGATGCCTTTCGAAAATCTGGTGATCCGTATAAAAGGCGACTTTCAGTTCATGATCAATGAATCCTTCATGCACCGAATGAACCAGTGAAGTGTAATCCAGCTTTCGTCCAATGTCATCGAAAATGGAATGCAGTCTTTCGGCCTGTTTTCCGCTATCGGTGAAAATGATGTTCAGGTAATTTTTCGCCGTGTTTTTCGCAAGCGTTTGCGTCAGCAGATCAAAATTCTTATGAAAAGAAGGCTGCGGGGATATTTTAAATTCCAGCGAAAGCGCATCCGGAAGTACAAACCGGTTACCGAATTCCACCAATGAAAAGTCTAGAATTTCCTGCCGGAACACATCCCGGCCAATGTATTGTTCTTTCGCAGTCAGATGGAGCACCGGCGATTCTTCGCTTTTTTGCGCAAATGCATCCTGTGCGGCTTCGAATTCTTTTTCAACAAAACCTGCTGCGCCATCGAGATCATGCACCCAGACCGTATTTATTCTCTCGTTCCCCGAAGCTTTTAAATACGAAAAAAAAGATTCGCGGTTTTCCACCAGCAATTTTCCCTGCACGTTCGGAATAATGGTCAGCCATTCCAGGTTTTTGAGTGAAAGTTGTGTAACCGGATCGAATGTGCGGATGCTTTCCACCTCATCACCGAAAAATTCAATGCGGTAGGGATTTTCATTGGCGAATGACCATACATCGGTGATCCCGCCCCGGACGGCATATTGACCGGCTACATACACATAATCGACCCGTTCAAAGCCGAATTCAAAAAGAAGGTCCGTTACAAACTGGATGGACACTTTTTCAGTCCGTTTCAGCTGAAGCGTATTTTTTTCAAGCAACTGTCGCGTCACCACTTTTTCCGAAAGAGCGCCCGGGTATGTAATGATGATCGTGCGCTTTTCGCGCCTCACGCGGTCAAGAACTTCGGCCCGCAGCAAAACATTGGCATTATCCGTGTCTTCGACCTGGTAAGGTTTCCGGTAAGAAGCCGGAAAAAATAATACGGGAGACAAAGTCGCCTGCTCTTCTTCGATTCCTAACAATCCTTCGAGATCATTCTGAAAATAGGCTGCTGACTCCTGATCCGGCAAAATGAAAAGATGGGATCCTTTTGACCGGTTAAAAACCGCGCAGGCAATAAAAGCCCCGGCCGAACCTGCCAGGCCACGGAGTTGTATCCGCCCCGGTATCGTTCCGCCTGTTGCTTCAAGAAGTCTTCCCACATGCGGACTCTGCTGGTACAGCTCCGCAATTTCCCGGATGTTCATTTACAGCCGCAAAGTTATCTGATTATCCATTCTGGGAGCTGACTGGAATAATTATAGCAGCTATTTTAAAAATGTAAGAAAAGAATATACGCTGGTGCAGGAAATAATTTACAATAATTTTTTTTCATAACTTCGTTACCCTTTTTAATCCGACTTATGAAGCTGATCAGCACAGCGATTCTGATTTTATGCAACCTTTCCTTTTGTTGGGCACAATCCGGCGATTCGGTAGTAACTTACACCTGGTACAGTTCCAAAGGAAAACATATCAGCAAAAAAAGAGTGCAGTACGGCGAATGCAAGAATGGTGAATTCCAGATATTTTACCATTATAACAATAAAGAACAGCTGATCTTTTATTCGCTGGCGAGCAAGTTCAACTCGGATACCAGCAAGTACAAATACATCATTAAATACGTATATGATTCCCTGAACCGGCTGCAGCACACCCTCAAAACAAATTTCAGCGATTCAACAGAGATTTTTTATCACTATGACGCGAAAGGGCGTGTAAGTAAAAAAGAAGAAACCGTCATCCTGAAAGCCCGGAATGAAAAGCATAAATTTGTTTATACTTATAAATACAACGATGCAGGAATAATTGTAGAAGAAAAAATAACCATGGATGGAAAACCGTATAAGAAATCGTAGCAAAAGCTTGTTTTTGGCTGTAAAAACGCCTGCGGTGACAAAGGTTGTATTTTACTTCTCATATTTTTTGTATTTTGCCCCGCTTTACCCCGCTTACATTAATTAAAACAAACTATGAAAAACAGAATTGTTATCGACTTAAAGGTATTTAACCTGATTCTGCGCGAATTGCGGTTAATCAAAAAAGACCTTCGGTCAAAAGGCGACACCGCTTCAGCGAGGCCTGCGCCTCCACGCGATTTAAAGGATAAAGTGTACAGCAACGATGTGCTGCGCATTCTTAAAATCACGCCCGCAACTTTGATCAAGTATGAAAAAATGGGTTTGCTCCGGTACCATAAGGAAGGCCGCAGCAAAGTTTATTCAGAAAATGAAGTCCGCGAATTCAAGAAGGCCAAGGGCAGAAGGAAACGCATTGGTAAATCTTTCCTGAAGAAGGTTAAATCCTGAAATACCCGGGGTAGACTTTTACTAAAAATCAAAACAGCCGGGGTATATTTGCCGGCTGTTTTTATTGATAATCCTTCCTGTTGTTAACGCATCAGCGAGACATGTCCGATACGTACGGTCGTCTTTTTCTGAACCGTGTTCTCATAGGAAAGCCGCCACACATATACTTCCTGCTGGCATAAATTTCCATTTAAGGTTCCATCCCAGCCTTCCCCCCAGGTGGTTGTGTGATAAACCAAATTCCCCCACCGGTCAAAAATCCATAATTCATAGAGGTTAGCATCGATCCCGCTGCCTTGGGGCATGAATACATCGTTTATGCCGTCATTGTTTGGTGAAAACGCATTCGGAATGTAGAATGAAGCTGCTTCTTCCACGCTCACCGCCATTTCCGTTGTATCCGCGCAGCCAAAAGCATTTGAAACGATTTGTTGTACCGTAAAAATCCCGGCAAGCGGATAAGTGAAAGTTGGATTCTGGCTCGTGGATGTTGTTGCAGGCGGTCCGTCGCCAAAGTTCCAACTCCACTGGGTGCCATTCAGCGAAGCATCGTTAAAAGTGATTTCGGGATCAAGCACTGTGGCATCAATTGGAACAAATGTAAATCCGGCGGTAGGCGTCGGGAAAACTATAACCAGTCCCGCAGTGCCGATAGTTCCCGTGCAGCCATTAGCATCGGTAACTGTCAGCGCAACATCAAAAGTGCCCATTGATGAATAACAATGCGCGACGGATGAATACGCTGTATCAGAACCGCCATCGCCGAACTGCCAGACACAACCGATGCTGTTCGTCGTAAGGTTATTAAATGTTACACAGAAAGGCGCGCAGCCGCTGGAATCACTTAAAGCAAATGCAGGTTGCGGAGCCGGATAAACTGTAATCGTGATAAATGCAGAATCCGCTGTAGAACCGCATCCATCCGTCACCACTACTGTATAGGTGGTTGTCACTGTCGGGGACGCGCTCACATTCGGTCCGGTGGCCGGTGTCGTCAACGGCGACCAGTTAAATGTAAAATTACCATCTCCTCCGGATGCCGATGCGCTTAAGCCGGCAGTGCCGCCCGCGCAAATTCCTGGCGGACTGATCGCGCTGATGACAAGAGGTGGATTTACAATAACAAGTATGGAATCCGCATCCGACACACATCCGTTCGCATCTGTGGCTGTTACTGTATAAAGTGTGGTTGTTGCAGGTGAAACCGTTGGTCCGCCTGGATTCCATGTCATGGTATACCCAGGATTTCCGCCGGTAACAGGAGCACTCATGGTAACGGCTTGTCCCTGGCAAATATTCACCGGGGTAACCGCCCAGACTTCAACTTCGGCCGGTTCAGAGAGAGAAACAGAATCAGAAACCGCGCAGCCGTTGGCATCAGTGATGGTAATGGTGTAGCTGCCGGCCGGTTTGTTTGTGATTGAATCATTGCTGCCAGAAAGAGGCGCCCATGTGAAGATATAGGGCAAGGTTCCGCCATTGGCAACGACCCATGCCGAACCGTCATTCGAACCAAAACAGGTGAGATCGCTTTGACCAGGCGCAAGCGTGATAGCGGGCGGTTCCGTAATCGTTACAGTGGTTCCAATGCTGCAACCGGTGTTGTCGGTAACCGTACAGACAAATGTTCCGGCCGCGAGGCTGGTTGCGGTTTGACTCGTGCCACCGGTGGGTGCCCACGAATAAGTGTAAGGCGCAGTTCCACCGGATGGATTTGCAGTGGCGCTTCCGTTTGATCCGCCGTTACAGGAAACATTTATTACGCTGGCGCTTGCCGCAACGGAGGCAGGCTGCGTAACCGTAACTGAATCAAATGTAATGCAGCCAAGGTTGTCTGTTATAACAACCGTATAGGTACCGGCGGCGAGGTTATTTTCTGTGGCATTTGTTCCGCTGCTTGACCATTGATAGGTGTATGGAGGCGTTCCGCCACTTACGCTTATGGTTGCGGAACCATTACTTGCGCCACAGGTTGCCTGCGTCGACGTTCCGGATGTTGAGAAAGCAGGCGGCTCCGTGATGGTAACCGCCACTGCTTGTGTGCAACCGCCATCATCCGTAACGGTGCAAACATAATTCCCTGCGGCAAGATTATTTTCAATAGCAGCGGTGCCACCGGATGTCCATGCGTACAAATAAGGCGGAGTTCCGCCGGAAACAGTCACGCCGGCACTGCCGTCATTTCCACCGTTGCAAGTAACATCCTGTTGCGCGGAAAGCGTTGCTGTCGGCCCATTCGAATTGCTGACAGTTACTGTGAAATTCTGTGTACAACTGGTTGCATCCGTAACCGCACAAGTGAAAACGCCCGCGTTGAGATTCACAGCAGTCTGCGTAGTTTGACCGTCAGACCAGAGATATGTATAACCGGGATTTCCGCCGGATGGATTTACAGTCGCGGTTCCGGTATTATTCCCGCACGTGGTTGGAACAGAACTTGTGGTTGCTGTGATAGCGGAAGGTTGTGTGATCGTAACAGTGAAAGTTGCCGTGCAGCCGCTTGCATCTGTTAGTGTGCAGGTGTAAATACCCGCAGTAAGATTGGATGCTGTTGCTGCATTACCACCGGATGGTGACCATGCATAAGTGTAGGGCAAATTTCCGCCATTCCCCGTGATGGTGGCAGCCCCGTTATTGCCACCCGCGCAACTGACGTTAGTCTGGCTGGCGAGGGTTATTGTTGGAGACCCAGGTGCGGTGATTGTAACGGATCCTGAAACTGTAGCACCACAACCGGACGTTACAGTACAAGTGTAAGGACCGGGCGCCAGATTAGTTGCGGTTTGTGTTACCGCGCCATTGCTCCATGCATAAGTAAACGGACCGGCGGCGCCGGTGAGAATCGCGGTGGCGCTTCCGGTACTGCCGAAACAAGCAGGGTTAACCGTTGTAAAAGTCAAATTGGTTGCGCAAAGTATCGGCTGACAGGCATTCATGTTGATCGCGGCGACAAATGCAATACCAGAGGCGAGAATTTCCCCGTTCAGACCCATACTGACACAATAAACGGGATTACCGGTTGGCGCAAAAGTTACTAGTGTCAGGTTATTATCAAATTTATAAACACCGCCTTGAGAGCCGACATAAACATTTCCACAATCATCCACTGCAATGCCGGAATTATTTTCAGGAACACCGCCCGGGACAGGTGATACAACGATAACCGCGCCGGTGGTTTTGTTTCGCTTCTCAACAAGTGAGCCATTGGTTGTATAGATGAAGCAATTATCCGAAGCGATCCCGTTTTGTCCCTGCCAGCCCGGACCAAGAATCGTTTGCCCGTTTCCGTAAGTGACTCCGTTTTCCTGCCAGGCATATCCGGAGCCAATGGAATTGAATGCAGTGGGCGCAAATGTCGGCGTACACGCAAGCAGGAAATTTCCAACCGCCGAGGTGAGCGTGAGGCAGGTCAGCGCATAAATGGTACCATCGGGCGCAATCGTCATGGAGCGGATCTCACTGTTGGAAACCATGGTTGTGCCGGTGATCGCGCCCGTAGCGGTGTTAACGAATGAAAGCTGTCCAAGGCCTGCGCCGCGTGAGCTCAGGATCAGTTGTGAAAAATTGCAGTTGAAATCCCAGTTAAAATGTTCAAAAAGGTTTCCGGTTGCAATATCCCACACAAGTGCTCCGCCCGGGTTCAGCTTGAGGATGCTGCCTGTGGGGAATCCGCACATGGCATAAGCGTTTCCGGCAGGATCCACCGTGAGATCGCCCCAGCTGAACAGGGCACCAAACGGCGTGCTGAAAGTCCAGAGGTTCACGCCGGCGGCATCATATTTGGCAACCTTGTAATTATTGAATCCGCCGGCTACGTATACGTTTCCAGCTGCATCGCGTTCAACATCAAAACACTTCATATCAGCTGTCACAGTGACGGGCACGATCTGGAACGGATCGATCACAATTTCGCGGGAACTGTCATAAGAACCAAGCGTGAATGAAACCACATTATTTTCCAAATGAAACACGCTGGTGATCGGTCCGCCTCCGCTGCTATAAAAAGTGTACGGCGCGGTTTCGGTAAGATCATCGGTTTTATCATTATGAATATGCAGCAAACCATTCGCATCCGTAAAAACAGTTGCGCCGCTATATTTCATTTTCACAACGGAAGGATCCGCGCCCGGGTGAACGATCACTGAATATTTGATGCCTTCATTTTTACCGTCATTTTTAAAAACATACGCAATGTCAATACCCGGGTAAATATTTTTATAAATTAATTTCCGGTAACCTTTGCAATTCGTTATGGTCTGACCATGTACTCGCGGATCCGCAAAATTGAAAAACGACGGCGAAACATCTTCCGCTACGACCAGCGGATTTGCATTTGCATTCACCCATTCCATATGCATGAGAACAGGATGAATAGTGTACTTCAGGTGTTCTTCTTCCGCCTCATTTTCGTGCTCTTCAAATTTTTTATGATTTTCTTCAAAGACACGTTCTTCCTCTGGGGTCATTTTTTCCGCAACATCAAATTTCCAGGTCACGCCTTTATCTGTAAACAAAACCTGGTAGCCGCCGTTATCCGTACCATAGAGGACGGGGGCGGCCAGGCGGCCGGTCAGGCCTTCGAATTGGCCTTTATTTTCAATAAAAACTTCGTTACGGAAAGGTTCGGTCTGCCATATTTTTGGAACAACCGGTATTCCGTCTGAGCTTTGCGCAGAAAGATGCGGGGTTGCAAGAAAATTACAACTGATAAAAATTAAAAACAACCCGCCGCATAAGCTGGTAGATTTTTTCATGTGCCTGTGATTTTATATCCCGCCGGACGGATCTGTGTTTGCCGCACTTAACCGCCGGACGCAAACTGGTGTTATTAAAATTAATCCAATAGGTTCCTGAAATGAAATTAAATGTGGCGTTGCTTTAGCCGCCTGTAACTTGTTTTACATGCTATAATCCGTACTTCCAGTTGGGCTGCATTATTGTAACAAGCGTATTCCCAACATATTTGACTATAATACTGAACACTAGCATTTGCTTCACAAGATACATAATGTCTGCTAAATTTTGTTTCCTATCCTTGTTAAAATGAAACAAAAACAGGAGGCCTTGCGATCTCCTGCTTTTCAAATTGAAGTGAAACTTAATTTTTTACCGCAAGAGACTAACGTGGCCAATGTACACGCGCGTCTTCATTTGGCTGGTGCTGCGATAAGTCAGCTTCCATACATACACATCCTGCTGGCAGCGAGCATTATTATAATTGCCATCCCAGCCTTCACCCCAGGTTGTCGTAGAATACACCATGTTCCCCCACCGGTCAAAGATCATAAACTCGTATGTTGCCACGTCAATATCGAAGCCTTCCGGACGGAATATTTCGTTCAGGTCGTCAACATCGGGCGTAAATGCATTCGGTATATAAAATGTTGCTTCCTGTTCAATCAGCACTTGCAGCTGCATCGTATCCACGCAGCCGTATGCATTGCTCACAATTTGTGTCACCGTAAATAATCCTGCCACAGGATACTCAAAAGAAGGATTTTGCGCGTTTGAAACTGTTTCCGGCGGACCGTCACCGAAGGACCAGTTCCAGCCCGTCGCGCCGTTTGAAGCATCAGTAAAGTTTATTACCGGGTTCAGGATCGTGGCATCCACAGGAATAAAAGTAAATCCTGAGGCGGGTGTAGGATAAACATTCACAAGCGCGGCGGCGCCGGTGGTTCCCGAGCAGCCATTCGAATCGATCACCGTTAATGCAATGTCGTACGTGTTCGGAATCGTATAGCAATGGGTTGTATTACAATTCAACGTATCAAAATTGCCATCGCCGAACTGCCAGATGCAAGCCGGTGAATTCGGTGTATTGTTGGTAAACGAAATGCAGAACGGCGCGCAACCTGAAGAATCATTGAGAACAAAGACCGGTACCGGCGTTGGATTCACCAGCAGCGTTACATAATCCGTATCGGCAGGAGATCCGCAACCATCCGTAATGATTACTGTATAAGTTGTAGTTGTAGCCGGATTTGCCGACACTGTCTGACCGGTCGCAGGAATCGTTGCCGGTGACCAGGTATAAATATAATTCGCGTCACCGCCTGAACCCGTTGCTGTAAGCGATGCCGTTTGTCCGCTGCAGATCGGACCCGCAGGATTCGCAGTTACAGCGAGCGGCGGATTAACGATGACCAATACCGTATCCTCACCGGCAGGACAGCTGTTTGCATCCGTGGCGTTAATGTAATATACAGTTGTAACAGTGGGTGTTATGGTAGGCCCGTTCGGGTTGAATGTTACGTTATATGCCGGCGCACCACCCGTAACTGAATAATTGATCGTGGTAGTTTGACCCTGGCAGACCGTCATGGAAGCAGGTGATGTAATGACAACTTCCGTCGGTTCTGTGATCTGGATTGAATCTGCTTTCGCGCAACCGTTCATGTCCGTCACCGTGCAAGTGTATGTCGCGGCGGTTGCACCGATCAGTGAATCATTATTTCCTCCCAAAATCACCCACGAATAAAAATAGGATCCTGTTCCACCTCCGGCAGTCGCAACGGCCAAACCGTCCGCACCACCAAAGCAGGATACATTCGTGCCGGATAAGGAAACAGTAACCGCAGGCGGTGCCGTGATTGTAACCGTAACCGAAGTGTTGCAGTTTGTGGCATCCGTTATTGAACAGCTATATGTTCCTCCCGGAAGACCGTTAACGGTTTGATTCGTAGAAGCATTTGACCATAGATAAGTAAACGGCGCGCTGCCGGCAGTTGGATTTACGGTTGCAGTACCGTCGGCGCCGCCGAAGCAGGATACATTCGTGACCGATGTTGAAACTACAACAGCGGATGGCTGCGTCACCGTAATTACTGCGGAATCTGCGCACATATTATCATCCGTTACATAACAAGTGTATGTGCCAGCCGCGAGATTATTTTCGGTGGCAGCATTTCCGCCGCTTGTCCAATTGTAGCTGTAGGGAGGTGTAGCGCCACTCACGTAAACAAAGCCCGATCCATTGTTGCCGGAACAGCTGGCGGGTGAAGATGTTGCCGCTAAGTTGAGCGCCGATGGTTCAGTAATGCTGACTGCAAGCGATTGGGTACAGCCCGTATTATCTGTTACGAGGAGCGCGTATGCGCCGGCGGTCAGGTTGGACGCGTTCTGTGCGTTTCCTCCGGAAGGCGACCAGGCCCAGGTATAAGGTGATGTTCCACCCGTCGTGTTCGTATTTGCGCTTCCATCACTTCCGCCATAGCAACTGACATTCTGGGAAGCGGTCAATGTAACGGTTGGTCCGTTCGAATTCAGAACGGTGGCTATAAAATCTTCCGTACATCCTGCAAGATCTGTAACCGTGCAGGTGTATACACCCGCTGCAAGATTGAGCGCTGTCTGTGTAACCTGTGCAGTTGGTGTCCAAACATAGGAATAAGGCGGAGTTCCGCCTGCCACGGCTGCGGAGGCGGTGCCGGTGCTACTTCCGCAGGAAGTGTTGGTCACGGTTGTAATACCGGTAAGCGGCAAAGGTTCCGTTATTGATACA
>DATDOQ010000161.1:0-2713 GCA_035293205.1 Bacteroidia bacterium | reverse complement strand
GTTGCTTCAGGACCTGTCACTTCCAGCTTTGTTCCAACCGCCGCCGACTGGCGTCTTGAGACGGTTAATCTTTCATCCCTTGTCAACCAGCCCAATGTGCGAATCAAATTTGAATTTGTCAGCGATGGCGGAAATAATATTTACATCGACGATATCAATATTGCCGGCCCGGTAGGAATTGAAACCGTTCAAACCGGTGTGAACCAGTTTGCAGTTTATCCAAATCCGGCGCAGGATAATGCTGCTATCGGATTTCAATTGAACGCTACGCAGCAGGTCGATATTCTGTTGTTGGATATGACCGGCCGACAGGTGATGAAAATTTATTCCGGAAGCCTCGCCGCGGGCGACCACCAGCTTCCGGTGACCCTGGCGGGGCTCAGCGCGGGCATTTATTTCGTGCGGCTATCAGCAGGTGAAGAAAATTCATTGACCCGCAAGCTCGTTGTTGAATAATAAGACAACCACTTTACAGAGAAAATCCCGGCTGTTCACCGGGATTTTTTTCTGTTTATAGAGCTCTATCGTTGGGGAATCTTGTTGGAAATTATTCTGTCTTATTTGGTTTTAAACCCAACGAGTATCGAAACGCACCCCGCAGCAGTGCCATCTCCATATTCATTTTTACCGGCATCAACTTCCACTTTCATCTCACTGGTGGTTTTCACTTTAAAATCCCATACGTCCGTATTATTATGCTGCCTGCTGTCAAAAATAACAGCGCCATTCAGATCGGAAACCACAAAAGATACATTTTCAAGAACTTCATCCGCACAGACGAGTATGCGGTAATCCTGACCAGAATAAAAGGTGAGGGTGGTTTGCATTTTTTCCCCCTCTTTTAATTGCGCAGAATTCATTTGTCCGTTGTGAATAAACGGAGTCACCTTCGGAATGCATTTTTTCTTCAGCCATGCCGGCTTGCATTGCGCAATTACATCCGTCGAGAGACCGGTTAGAAATAACGCAGCAATAAGCAGACTTTTATTGGCGGCCATGAAGAGGGTAGTATCTGGCAAAAATTATTTCGTGCCACCTTGTTTTTACGCAGGACTGTTAAGAGGGTTTCAGCCCGCTGCAACGATCCGTTTGCGGATCTCGGTAATTTTATTGATTATTTTGTTGAAATCCAGGGTATTAATGCTTTCCTGAGGCGCATCTGAATCATCGCCTACAACTGTAATTCTTTTTTGATCGTCCGTTGATACCGCAGGAGATTTTTTTTCTTTCACCGGAATCGCATCAAAAACTTTTTTCAGCTGTTTCAGATCAGCCACGACTGCCTGAACAGATTCATGTTTTTGTTTGTCGAGCAAAAGCAGAAGTTTGTCGAGCGAATACCGCTGTTCCACGATACGAACACGTATATCCTTGCTGTTTGTTTGCTGCGCGACCCGGCATGCCAGGTAAAATCCTTCGATCCAGCCCCCTGCAATCATTAAAGCAGAAGCATGTCCCTGGTTATTATCATTCAACATTGTATTGCAATCGAAGTAGGCATCTGTAATAATGTTCAGGATCGTATCGCGGTTATTTTTGTTATCCTCAATCCGTTTATGTCTTTCTGCGCTGAAAGCTGAAGAAATATGAAGGGCATCGGCAAGTTTGCCTGTCGCTTTCATGTAGGTCATCGTTTCTGCGGTCTGATCAAAAATGCCTGAAAAAGCAAGGTCAGCTCCATACACGCCGAGATTCAAAGCCTGCGATGTGGTGTTGGAATAAGTGGCGGCATTCTCAGGTGAATTCAGCAGTTCTTTATCGAAGCGGGCGCCTGCAAGTTTGAGTAGCGTGGCGGTTTCGAGCGGAGAGGGAACGTATATAAATACATGTTCTGTTTCACGGACCATTTCATTAAGGTCGAGCGTGGAAGTATCCTCTCCGTCGGGATCATGCGAGGTTTCATTGCAGGCAGCAAAAAAAAGCAGGAGAACCGCCGCAAAAGCTGATGAGATCAATAATCGTGCTTTCATAGGAGCATGGGGTATAACAAATATAACTTTAATTTCGCGGATATGAATAAGCCCCGGCTGCAACGACTTGCATGGAAAGTCGCCCTGATTTCGGGTGGAACCTCAGCCGCGGCAGTTTTTATCCTGGGACTCATCTTCGATTTTAATGCGCTCCTGCTGGTCGCATTATTGAGCGGATTCGCCACCGCCGCAATAGCCTATGCCAGCTTTCTTTATTACGTTCGGAAATTCATCGACAACAGGATCCTGACTTTATATAAGACGATTTATAATGTCAAGCTCGGCGATAATATCCCGTTCAATGTTCCGGAAAGTGATGACATCATTCTGCAGATGCAACGCGAGGTGACGGAATGGATGAAAAACCGTTCCATTGAAATTGAAGATCTGAAGAAGCTGGAGCAGTACCGGCGGGAATTCCTGGGCAATGTTTCGCATGAGCTTAAAACCCCTGTCTTTAATATCCAGGGATATTTGTCAACCCTGCTCGAAGGTGGTATCGATGATCCGAAAGTGAACCGCAATTACCTTGTACGCGCGGAAAAAAGCGTGGAAAGAATGATCAGCATTATTGATGACCTGGAGGCAATTTCCGGACTTGAATCCGGCGATCTTATTCTCGATAAAGAGACTTTTGACATTGTGAAGCTGACGGATGAAGTGATGGAAGCCCAGGAAATGAAGGCGAAGGAAAAAAACATCAGGCTGAAGTTCCGGGATGAATACAAACCTTTGCGCGTTTA
>DATDOQ010000160.1:0-7930 GCA_035293205.1 Bacteroidia bacterium | reverse complement strand
CGGATCATGCGCCACACACGATCGAAGAAAAAGCGCTGGTTTACAGCAAAGCTCCTTCCGGCGGACCACTCGTGCAGCATTCACTGGTTGCCATGATCGAAAAATCGCTGGAAGGAAAAATCCCGCTGGCGCGTGTGGCGGAAAAAATGAGCCACGCGGTTGCTGATTTATTCCGCATTGAAAAAAGAGGCTATATCCGCGAAGGTTATTGGGCCGACCTGGTGCTCGTTAATCTTGATTCACCATGGGTGGTGCAGAAAGAAAATATTCTTTCCAAATGTGGCTGGTCGCCCTTTGAAGGGCAAATTTTCCGCGCAAAAGTTGAAAAAACTTTTGTAAACGGGAACCTCGTTTACGAAGGCGGCAATTTCAATGAAAAAACAATAGGAAAACGCCTGACTTTTGATCTTTAGCCAGGCGTTTTATTTTAGCAGGAATCCGCTCAATCGAACAGCAGCTTTCCTTCGGCAATCATTTTTGAATCACTGATTACCTGGTAGAGGTAAGTTCCTGCAGGCAGATTTCCCCTGCTGAAAGTGAATGATTCTGAATTCCGGTTGGTTTCCAGGGACAATTTTTTTCCTGAAATATCATAAAACGAAATTTCCACCGGAACATTATTCTGCAGACCATGTACAACAAGTGTAGCCGATTCAGACACAGGATTTGGGAAAACCGTTACATCCGTAGTTGCGGTAGACTGATCATCGATGCCAATGGCGGTTGGATCCAGTTCGTAGAAATCGGAATAGGGCATGAGATAAGAACCTGTTCCAACATATCCTTTGGTGCCAATTGAAAAACCGACAGCATTATATCGCGCCGCTCCCGGGAAACTGGTTAATTGGATCCAAGAATTTGTTGCAGGATTATACTCCCAGAAATCCGCAAAAAGAATGCTACCGACGCCCGTTCCAAGATATCCTTTGGTTCCTATTGAAAAGGCTGCAGGAGATATTCTGGCTTGTCCGGCAAAAAATGCTTTCTGCATCCAGCTATTTGTCAGCTGATCCCACTCCCAGAAATCGTTCAGTATGCTGGACGCCGTATCGCTTCCTGTACCAAAATAGCCTTTCGCGCCGATCGAAAAACCTGCTGCATAGGACCGGATCCCGCCACTGAAGACTGCCTTCTGACTCCAGGTATTCGTGGCCTGATCCCATTCCCAGAAATCAGATTTATTGGCGGGGTCCCGGCCAAGTCCTACATATCCTTTTGTACCGATCGAAAACCCGCTTGCGTAAGCCCTTGCACCTCCGGGAAAGTTTGATTTCTGTATCCAGTTGTTGGCTACCGGGTCATATTCCCACAAGTCATTAAAATAAACCGGGTTGGCATATCCCAGCGCGAAATATCCTTTATTGCCGATCGAAAAACCGGTGGCGCCGGCTCTCGCGCCCCCGCCGAAATTTACTTTTTGCGTCCAGACATTCGTGCTTTGGTCCCATTCCCAGAATGCGTTTGAGCCGGCCCCTGTTCCAATATACCCTTTGGTGCCAATGGAAAATCCAGCGGCATAACTCACGGCGCCCCCGCCGTAAGGAGATTTAAGGGTCCAGGAACCCTGGCCCATCAGTGAAACTGTGCCGCATAACCAGACAGGAAATAATAGCTTGTATTTTAAACTCATTTTTTGATCGGTTGATGATTATTAATTTAAATAAGATTTCAAACGGGTTGTTGCTTAATCGAACAGCAGCTTTCCTTGCGCAATAATTTTTGAATCACTGATTACCTGGTAGAGGTAAGTTCCGGCAGGCAGATTTCCCCTGCAGAACGTGAATGATTCTGAGTTCCGGTTGGTTTCCAGGGACAATACTTTTCCGAAAAGATCATAAAACAAAATTTTCACCGGAATATTTTCAGCAAGGCCATGTACAATGAGTGTAGCTGATTCATGCACGGGATTTGGGAAAACCGTTACATCCATAGTTGCGGTAGAGTGATCATCGATGCCTATGGCGGTTGGATCCAGTTCGTAGAAATCGGCATACGGCATGATAGAAGAACCTGTTCCAACATAACCTTTTGTGCCGATGGAAAACCCGACCGCGTTGAACCGGGCCGCGCCTGTGAAACTGGTTATCTGCGACCATGCATTCGCGGCTGGGTTATATTCCCAGAAATCGGCAGAAACAACGCTGCTGTATCCCGTTCCAATATATCCTTTGGTTCCGATTGAAAAACCTGTTGCGGAAAATCTTGCCATTCCGCCAAAATATGCCTTCTGGGACCATGTATTTGATAACTGATCCCATTCCCATAAGTCATTCATCATGCCGACAACCGAATCAAGTCCGGTTCCGATATAACATTTGGTACCGATCGAAAATCCGGCGGCAAATGCACGCTTTCCGCCGGAGAAAATGGCCTTTTGTGTCCAGGTATCAGTGGCCGGGTCATATTCCCAGAAATCGTAATGATAAGCGGTGTTTTTGCCAAGCCCGACATAACCTTTTGTGCCGATGGAAAACCCGTTACCATAACCTCTCGCCGCTCCGGGAAAGTTTGCTTTTTGAATCCAGTTGTTTGCCAGCGGATCATATTCCCATACATCATTCAGGTAAACAGGATTGTCATATCCCATTACGAAGTAGCCTTTATTGCCGACTGAGAATCCGATGGTACCTATCCTTGGAATACCGCCAAAATTCATTTTTTGGGTCCAGACATTAGAGGCCTGGTCCCATTCCCAAAAACCATTTCCGTTTGAGCCTGATCCAATATACCCTTTGGTGCCAATGGAAAAACCAGCGGCATAACTCACGGCGCCACCGCCATAAGGAGATTTAAGGGTCCAGGAACCCTGGCCCATCAGTGAAACTGCACTGCATAAACAGACAGGAAACAATAACTTGTAGTATAAATTCATTTTTTGATAGTTTGAAGACTGTTAATTTAAATGGGATTTCAACCGGTCCGGCGTTAAGATAATGAATATGTTACGAATGCGGCAATCCTACTGCACAATAAAGCTCTTCACCCCGTTCACCGTCGCCCCGCGAACTTTGGCGAAATACATTCCGGGCGGAAGACCCTGCTCTACCCGATGGGTTGTACTTCCAGACAACTTCTGCGCATGTACAATTTTTCCATGAATATCGATGATCTCCAGCTGCAGGGATTCATTTTGCGCGTGAGCAGGAACCTGGATCGTAAAAGTGCCATTGTTTGGGGACGGGAAAAGATGCAGGCTGAGCTCCGGTGAAACTTCTGTTTGCAGGGATGCGGTGAAAACATCAAGGTCCGTTGCCCAGATGCCGCGCCCGAAAGTGCTGATGTAAATTTTGTTCAACGGCACATTGAATTCAATATCGCTGATGATTACATTGGGCAGTCCGGTACTTTGGTTTACCCAAGTGGTGCTTGTTCCCGTTAATGTGTAAACGCCAATGTCCGTTGCAATTAAAACGGAGCCTATGGCCGGAATATATTTAATGCAGTTAACAGGAATATTTGGCAGGTTGTAAGAAATATTTACCCATGTCGCGCCGCCATCGGTAGTCCTGAAAACTTTATTTCCCATACTAAAACCAGCCATGGTGACGTACGCTGTATTTGCAGCTGTTTCGCTGATTTCAACGCTTGTGTAATAAAGTGAATCGGGAAGACCGGCAGTAATGTCGGTCCAGGTATTTCCGCCGTTCGTGGTTTTATACAGAATGCCCGGCAAACCATACTCATAACGGACACGTTTCGTCACATATAAAACCTGGCTGTTCGAATTTGAAACGGCCATTGCTGAAATCTCCTGTCCCTGGCCGGCCGGCAAGTTAGAAAACGGCAACCATGAAAAGCCCCCGTCTGTGGATTGCACTACATTTTCAAACCCAATATATAAAGTTCCGGGGTTGTTATAATCTGCAACCAACGGCGTAGTCCATTCCCCTGACTCGTTGTTGATATTCGGATACATTCCAGAATACGACATGCCATCGTCGTATGAAACATAAAAATTACCATACTGACTGGAACCAATTACAAAATCATCGTCAAGCGGATCAAGATAATTATCCATTCCATCCCCGCCGAAAATGGTATTCCAGCTGGCGTTGTCGTAATAGATGAGCGCATTATCCTGCGCGCCGGCGATCAGGCGGCCTGTTGTGTTCCGCGAGCTGGAAAGTCGATAAAATGAAGTGATCTGCAATCCGCTCCCAATATCCACCCATTGTGTTGGCCAGGGATTGCTGTTCGCGTCGAACCAGGTTTGCGTGATGATATTATTTGTGCGGTAAATTCCCCCATCCGAACAGACAAAATAATTTCCGCTCGTTGGCTGGTATTGTATAAAATGAATATCGCAGTGTAAAGTAGGTCCGTAATTTAGTGTCCAGTGACTCGCAGGATCCCAGGTTTGAGCGCCATCTGTAGAGCCCCAGATATTCACTCCGCCGGCATACAGCTGATCGCGGTTCGTTGGATGAACAATAAAACCAAGATCGTAAGTTCCCTGTCCGCCACCGCTGCTGCCGTCATACCACTCAAGAATATTCACTCCCGGATCAATAAATGTCCAGTTTGCGCCTGCATCCACGGAATGATAAAATCCATGAAGTCCATTAGACTGGCTGACGGCAAGCGCATACACATAATTCGGATCGGAAGGGGCGATCGCGAGTTTAATGCGCTGCACGCTTCCGGTTGCCGGAATTCCGGTAGTGAGCGTGATCCAGGTCTGCCCGAAATCAACCGATTTCAAAATTCCGGCTGAACCGGCATTCGCATTCGCAACCCAACCGGTGGCTGCGTAGAGGATATTCGGAGTAACAGGATCCTGCAAAAGGTCCCAGAACAATCCGCTGTTGACCTGTGTCCAGTTCGCTCCCGCGTCTGTTGAACGATACATCCCGCTTACACCGCAGGCGATAACAACATTGCTGTTCGAAGGATCAACATAAATTTTCCGGATCAGCGAACCGTCTCCGTTTTCAAGCTGGAAAGTTAACCCGGTGGCTTGCCAGGTTGCGCCCCCATCGGTAGATTTGTAAACACCGAGCCCGTAATGGGTGTTGCGCTTGCGGCCATTCAGAAAAAGTCCGAAACCGATGTATTCAAAATCGCAAACTGATAGATAGATGGTGTTGTCCGGATCATTCGGGTCCAGCACAATGTCGCTGATGCGCAGTATCGGGAGATTGTCGGTGAGCGGTGTCCATGAGGCCCCGTTGTTGGTCGTTTTCCAGACGCCGCCCTGTGCAACGCCGACGTAATAAATATTCGGATTGGTCGGGTGAAAAGTAATGCAGTTGATTCTTCCGATTCCATGTTGCATATAGCCGGTCATGTTCCCGGGCATGGTGGCGGGCCCAACCGGATACCAGGCGTTCATAGCCATACGCGAAGAGGAGGCCTGCTGCTTTTCCGCTGCGACACCTGTCAACGCTTCCAGATATTCCGTGGCATCGGCCGCTTCGCCGCTCGCGTTCGTATGCATTTGCATTTCCATTTCCCAACGCTTAAAATATTTCCAGTGATGTTCAGCTGTCAGATCTTTTTCGGATGACCATTGCTTAAACTGCAATTGCATTTGAGTAAGCGTCAATGGATCATCGCCGGTGCGCTGGAACAACACCTGGGACCTGGAAGTATTAAACAGAAATAATGCAGGAATGAGTAACAATTTTTTCATGGGATCAGGTCGTTGGGAATTTTAAAATTACAAAAAATGACCGATGGCGCATCGTATAATAAAACGGGTTATTATTCAGAATTCAGTATTGATGGGGTTCCGGGCTTCGGATGGCGGATTTTGTGTAAAACCACAGTCCGGATTGTTTATAATATTTTTGGTGTTTTAATTGCAGCTCAGCCATTTTTTTGTTTATTAGCTGTCACGCAAATAAATCAGTACTAACCTTAAACCGCAAAAACATGTACGACTTCCCTGTTTCCGTCATCTTACTTTACTTTGCTGTTATTGCATTGATGATCGTTTCCATGTGGATCATCTATCAAAAAGCAAATAAGCCGGGATGGGCGTCAATCGTGCCCATTTATAACCTGATCGTTTTGCTGGAAATTGCCGGCAAACCCTGGTGGTGGATTTTCCTTTTCTTAATTCCTATTGTTAACATTATATTTATAATCATGATGTACAATGGCGTTTCGAAAGCATTTGGAAAAAGCGAAGGTTTCACGGTCGGATTAGTCTTACTGGGAATCGTTTTCCTCCCGATCCTTGCTTTCAGTTCCGCAACTTATATTGGAAGCGGCAAAAGCAATACTTAGTTTCGCCATTTGTCTATAACAAAAAGATCCTCTTCCGAAAAAAGAGGATTTTTCATTAACACATTAGCACATTACACACATTAGCACATTTCCTCACCCCTCCAATCCTTTTCTCCTCACTCCTTCGTCCTCCGAAGTCCCGAAATTTTTGTCCGATAAGAATAGTCACAGCAACTTTCGGGACGCAGGCGGATTCCTCGTCCCTCCATTCTCTTTACATTTGCTAACCCTGATGCGTATACTTGGTCATATTTTTTACCGTTACCTCTGGATTTCCTTTAACAGCGTGCTTTTCTATTTCTACCGCTATTCGCCCAAAAAACATACAGAGGGCATGTACCGGATTCCCGAAGATCGCCCAGTATTATTTTGTTCCAATCATCCGAACGCGTTTATGGATGCGCTTGTGCTCGGAAGTTCTATCCGTCGCCGCACCTGGTTCCTGGCCCGTTCTGATGTATTCCGGAAAAAGCGAATTGCGAAAATTCTTTCTTTCATCGGCATCATTCCCATCTACCGGCTGCAGGAGGGTGTTGAAAATCTTTCTAAAAATGATGAAACGTTTGAAAAATGCGCGCGGCTGCTGGAGCAGGATAAAGCCATCCTGCTGTTTTCTGAAGGGCTTTGCATACAGGAACGCCGTTTGCGCAAACTGCGGAAAGGCACAGCGCGAATCGCTTTCTCTTCCGAAGAACAGAACAACTGGAAACTGAAGCTGACCATTGTCCCGGTTGGAATCAACTATTCGGAGACACCCTGGAAATTCCGCAAACCGGTTTTTATTCATTTCGGCGAACCTTACGCGGTGAATATTTACGAAGACTTGTACAGGAAAGACAAGCCGAAGGCGATGAATCAGTTCACAAATGAGCTCGAGGATAAGATGAAATCGCTGCTGGTAATTATTGAAGATCCGCAGAATGACTTTCTGGTTGCCGCGCTGGAAGAAATACTTATTCCGGAATGGGCGTCTGCAACGGAAGTGAATCCACGCAATCAAAAAGACACATTTGTTTTCAGTAAAAAGATTGCCGGATTTGTGAATGATTTGCAACGGCATTCACCAGGAAATGCGGAAACGCTGCGAAAAAAAGTGGCGGAGTATGCGGACCTGGTAAGACGGAATAATCTGCGCGACTGGCTGGTGCGGAAGGAAAAGATCAGCGCCGCAAATTTAACGGGCGACCTGCTTGTGTTTATTCTGGGATTTGGAATTTCTTTATTTGGAATTTTAACGAATTACTTTCCTTATAAAATACCCTGGCTCATCCAGAAAAAAATAGTGCGCAATATTGAATGGAGCGCTTCTGTGAATGCCACACTCGCCGTATTTCTCTGGCAGTTTTATTGGCTGCTTCAGTCAGCGATTTTCGGATTGATCGTACGCGACTGGTTTTTACTTGCCGGGTTTATGCTTGCCGTTCCGCTGTGCGGAATGTTTGCGCAATGGTATTGGGTCCGGCTTAAAAAATTCACGGGTAAAATTCGGTGGAACAGGTTGAGCAAAAAATTTCAGGAAGAGCTTGTCGGAATGCGTAAGGAAATAGTTGAGCAATATGATATCGAAACGCAATAGAAAAAGAAGCTGCTGTCATCGCCTCCGGAATCCTTACCGCTGAATAACCAGGAAAAAATTTAGCTGGCTCTAATCCTTCACCCGGTTCAGCGCCATCGCTTTCACCATCCAGTCAGGCAGAGG
>DATDOQ010000159.1:0-6022 GCA_035293205.1 Bacteroidia bacterium | reverse complement strand
GGTGAAAATTAGCCACGCCATCTTGCTGCAGATCGAGAATTTTTAATGAACCCGAAATAAAAGTGAACAGCGGGCGGTTTGCCTCTTCTTCCTTGATTGATTTGTAAAGAATCTCGGAAAGAAAAAGCGCGATGCTTGTTTTAATAATATCATCCGCGATTTGCTGGTAGAGATAATTGCAGGAAATTTCGCGGACAGTTTGCAGCGTCCTGTTTTCACGGTTATTGATCACCAGCTCGATCTGGGTCAATGGCTGAAGCAAGTTGCTTTTTATCTTTCCGCCCTTCGCCCTTGAAACACGGATAATGAAAGATTGTAGCCCGAAATCCTCTGTATAGATCTTTGAAACTACGCGGCTGTCGGAATAAGGTACGGTATGAAAAACGATACCACGCGTAGTACAGATCATGAAGCAACGGATTAATTCAGCAGAAGAATCTTCGTGGCGGTTTTCTGCGAGCCGTCCTCATTGGAAATAAGCACAATGTAAACGCCGGAAGCGACACGTTCCCCCTGGAAATTATTCCCGTCCCAGATGGCTTGCCCGCCAAGCGATTTGGTTTCAAACACAAGATTCCCGCGCACGTCGGCGATTTTTACATCGGCATCTTTCACAAGGCCGGTGATGGCGATCGGTCCCCGGTATTCGGGGCGCACCGGATTCGGAAAGGCATACACATCGCCCATCTCTTCCGCGCCTTCGATCGCTTCGCCGCGATAAGAAACAATTCCTTTTTCCGTCCCGAAAAATACTTCGCCGGTTTTCTGATCGATCGCGATGCTCAGAATATTGTCGGAGAGAAGCGGGCTGTTCCGGGTGTCGAAATGGGCGAGCTCTTTGGTGCCATCCTCCGACATCAGGAAAACGCCACCACTTTCCGTTCCGATCCATTTCCGGTTGGCGCCATCCACCGCAAGGGCTGACACGATCTGGTTTTCGAGCAGGATCTGCACGTGCCCGTCCTGCGTGATCAATATCTGCTGGGCGTCGCATCCATCGGTCGTGAAAATATTTTCAACACAATAAAAAACGCCGATCCCTTTATCTGTTCCCACCCAGATCTCCCCATCATGATCTTCCACCATGCAAAAAACTTCTGTGCCGGGAAGGTCGCCGTTTCCCGGATCAAAAAGCACGCGTTTTTTCTTATCATCCGACGTATTTGCCAGCGTACCATTGTCATCAAATACAACAAACCCTTGTCCGCCACGGGGCAGGAGGATCCATTTCTGTCCGGTGCTCGTTACCATCAGCTCCCCGATGTATGTTTCGGATGGAATTATACCGGTAAAATCAAATGCCTGCCAGGTGCCGTCCGCCTTCAGTACATTCAGCGATGTAACGACATGTGAGTTGGTCATCCAGAGATTGTGCTCTTCGTCAAACTGGATTCCACCCACACCGCACCAGTTTGGATCACCGGGTTTCGTCTGCAAGGTGCTGTTGGAAGGATTCCATGCGTTAACAATTACCTCATTTTCGATTTCCACCAATGCGTCACCCCAGGAAGCAACAAAAAAATGTTGCGGGTTCTCCGGATCGATCGAGCAGGAAAGCACATCGTAAACAGTATCCATGCCCGGAATAGTATTCGCCGGGTAAGGAAACCAGATGCCCTTGTCATACACCGAGGGTCCGTCATGAATCAACGGATCGGTATTGCCCCAGGCGACATCGTGCCCTCCGGGAACAACAAGCAGGCGGCTGTCGCGGATATCCATCCAGTAACTTCCGGTTGAAACCGGGCCGTTTGGATAAAAGGAATAACCTTCGAGAAAATCCACAGCTTTTACGAGGCCGTATTTATCATCGGCTTCCCAAACTGCATTGGTTTCGTCCACAAAAATATGATCCGGAAACAGCGGAAAGGTCTGGTTATCGAGCCCGTTGTATGTTAATGCAACTGTGTAACCGGGAACGATTTTGTAAATATTATACCCGCCTGAAATGTACATTGCGCCGTTGCGGACATACATGTCGTGGAAATTATCATTCCGCACGGTGTCGAAACGCGTCCAGGACGTGGTAGCAAAATCATAGGAGAAAAGGGTGTCCCGGTTGTAAGTTAAAGCGGGAAACGTATGATTATAAATTGTAAAAAGTTTTCCGTCGAATAATTCCACATTGCCGAAATTACCCTGGTTGTTCGGAAGATTGCTGAAGGCGGACCAGGTGGCAAAGTTGGAGAGATAAGGATCATTGATGGGTGCATAATGAATTCCATTTTCAGTTGCAGCAAATAAGGTTGTGCCATCCGATGTCATGTCAAACACCTGCATATACGCGCCATTGGCGCCGATCAGGTAAGTATCTTTCACTTCATTCCGGTCCGTATCAATGACTACGATTCCAAAACCCGTGGATACGTAAGCGATGGGGCCGGCAAAAAAGAAATTGTAAATGGTTTTGTTGGCAATGATCTGCGACCGTTTGATGTCGTTAAGGTTCACCACAACATTGCCGGTGATCAGGTCCAGGTTTCCGTTCTGGTACCCGACAAGCAGTATATTATTGTAAGGATTATGTCCAAGCGCTGAAATCTGGAGATCACTCAGGCCTTCAACTTTTGTGATCCGGTCCAATGAATTATCCACCTTGTTCAACCTGAAAAGACCGTTTTCGGTAGCCGCCCAGATGGAACTGGTTGAGCCCGTCACATATTTGCAGGACTTAAAAGGAAGATGAACTTTCCATCCCCCGACCGGCAAAGTTTGTCCTGTTGCAGTAATACTCAGGAGGATAACAAACAGGAATAAACCTGAAAAGCAGCGTTTGCAAGTGCGCATTGGAACAATATTAAGAATTTCGTGCCTGATAATAACTGTCAAACCCTCCGGTTTATTGTGTTTCAGCCTTATACTATTTTGAGTCTTTGTATCTTTGCGGTCCCGAAAGCTTTCGGGTTTGCAGTTTAAGCACCATTTTTTAATGGCTCCGTAGTTCAACTGGATAGAATAACAGATTCCGGTTCTGTTGGTTGGGGGTTCGAATCCCTCCGGAGTCACGGGTAAGAAGTCCGGTCAATCAGGCGATAGCCCACAATCATTTTATGTGGAAAATTGACAAGTCCTGGACGCTTTTTCTGGATCGCGATGGCGTCATTAATGTGCGTTTTGATGGCGATTATGTCAAAAATGTCCGCCAATTCAAATTTCTGCCGGGTGTTCTGGGAGCGCTGGCGCGAATTTCAAAAAAATTTGGCCGCATCATCGTTGTCACAAACCAGCAGGGAATAGGGAAGGGCATTTACACCCACGAAGACCTTTCCACTATCCATGCTTATATGAAAAGTGAAGTGGAAAAAGCCGGTGGCAGGATCGATGCGATCTATTATGCGCCTGATCTGGCCGCTGAGAATTCACCGCGCCGGAAACCGGGCATCGGCATGGCGCTCCAGGCTAAAAAAGATTTCCCGGAAATTGATTTTTCGAAATCGGTCATGGCCGGCGATACGGAATCAGACATGCTTTTCGCGCAAAATGCCGGCATGAAAGCGGTCTACATTGGCCAAAACGCCGGTAAAATAGCCTGCGATGATTGTGTTGCCGACCTTCCCGCATTTGCGGACGCCATCGACGGGGTCAAATAGACCGTAAAAATTATTCTCCTTTTTCTTGTGGCTTTTTACAAGGCAGCGAATTATGTCATTAAACGTCTATACTAAAAAGCCTATGAAAACAAATCCGCTTTCCCGCCTCTTCGTGCTTGCAGCCCTCGTGCTGTTCTTTCTCTTCACAGCCTGCCAGGGCACGAAAACAGCTGATACAACGCGCCGTCCCGTTGATCCGCTGCTTGCCAATGATGTTCCTTTCCAGGAATTCACCGTTAGCGCCGACCATGGCGACACCATCCGGCTGTCTGGCGGAACAAACATTTATATTCCTGCCGGAATTTTTGTGGATGCTGTTGGAGCGCCGGTTAAAGGTGATGTCAGGCTGCATTACCGCGCATTTTATACGCCCGGCGAAGTTATTGCATCCGGAATCACCATGTTTTATGACACTGCTGGCGCTGAACATGTTTTCACCTCGGCCGGGATGTTCGAGATGAACGGCACGCAGGATGAAAAACCGGTTTCAATCGCGCCCGGGAAATCTATTTCCATGGACTTTGCCTCGTCTTACAACGACATGCCTTTCAATTTTTACAATCTGGACACAAGCAATGGAATGTGGAATTATATTACAACCACAACGGCAAGCGCGAACCTTTTGAAGCAGGAATTGCTTTCCGCCTTCGAATCCGCGCCTGTCCGTCCCGCGGAACCGCAGCAATACAACAGTAAATTTCCGGTGATCGATCTCGATATCAATGTCGCCGACCATCCTGAGCTCGCCGGTTATGCGGGTTTACTCTGGCAATACGGGGGAACGGGGAATGATCCCGAGAAAAATGCCCATGTGTATAAAACCGAATGGACATCCGCGAAGCTGGAGATGATCGACACGAGCGTTTGTGTGTATGACCTCACCTTGTCGGCTGGAGCAGAACGGTTCACCACTACCGTAAAGCCGGTGCTGAAAGGAAATGATTATGAAAACGCGATGGTTTCATTCCGGAAAAAGATGGAAGAGTTCGGGGAAGCGGAAAAAATCAGGCAGGAGAAACGGCAAGAAGCTGCAAACACGCAGGAATTCGTACGGCCGCTAAGCGTTTCTTCATTTGGGTTTTATAATTGTGATGCGCTTTTCGGGCTTGGCGAAGTGCTGTTCACCCGCTGTGAATTTCATTTTGATGATCCCGAATTTGAAGCAAACCGTGAAAAAGTGGCGGTTTATTTCAGCGTTGCCAATGGACGGATGGTTTCCGGTTATAATGGAGCTTCCGTTCCTAGGATGGGTTATGTGCGGGATTTCAAAACCTGCATGGTTGCAATTTTACCCGGCACAAATAAGGCCTGCGTGCTGCCTGCCAATGAATTTTTACCTGTTGATGACGGACTTGTGAGAAAAGTGAAATTACGCTTCATTGATTCTCCGGTAACGACCGCCGCGGATGTGAATGATGTTCTGGCAAAATTATGAAGGTTGCTGAGTCACCGCGGAAAATACTGCTGCCATTATTTTTGTGCGCAGTATTTTCTGCTTTCGCCCAGGGTCAGATATTACGTTTCGATTTGATAGAAAACGTAACCGTTTTGAATTGGATTCCGGTCAGGCAGGGCGGCTTCTGGGGTTATGCCGACACAACGCGAAACATTAAAATTACGCCACAGTTTGACGCTGCTCAACCCTTCAAGGGAAAGTATGCCATAATTGAAAAAAATAAAAAAGCATTTGCCATCGACACAACGGGGAAGCTGCTTACGCCCGGATTTGATCAGCTCGTACAGCTTCGGGATTCCGTTTTCTTCATTTATCTGAACACCGTCAGCGATACGCTGGGTGGCTGGGGAATCTCAACGATCAGCGGAAGGTTGATTCTTCTGCCGGCATATGACCAGGTAGAAGAACTTTCCCCCACGCTTTATTCTTTTCGTAAAGGTGAAGCATGGGGTGTGGTCAATATGGAAGGCGTCATCATTGTTTCCCCTGTTTACGATTCGGTTTATGTCTTTCAGCGCGATTTTATTTTGCTGCGGAAAGGGAAAAAATTTGGGCTTGTTTCGGTTAACGGAAACCGGCTTCTGCCGGATGAATTTGTATCAATTTATCTTTCCGACCGTAACCTGTTCGCTGCATTACGCAAAGACAAGGCCGCATCGGAAGATAAACCGAACGGATGGGGCGCGGTAAATGAAAGCGGGGCGCTGGTTGTTCCGTTTGGCCAGGACACAATTATTCCGGTCAGCTTTTATTTTACTTCGGCGCGGCCTCCCGGCTCAGACAGTCTCGCCTGTTTTTTCCCACGCGCGCCGGGCGCATCAACGCCGGCCATGTACAAATCTTTATCCGTTATCAATCTATTTTGGATCAGGCTGATCAATTACGATGGCTTGTGCGGAGTTGCGGATTCCAGCGGCAACATGATTCTTCCGGTGGAATTCAAGGAGATAATGCTTGCCGGTTACGGCATGTGGTA
>DATDOQ010000158.1:0-4627 GCA_035293205.1 Bacteroidia bacterium | reverse complement strand
TGCTGGTCGTAAGCGATGGAGAATTTATTTGTCAGTTGAAACTGGTGGACAAGGCAATAACCCATGCCAGCACAAATCATGATTCCGCTGCCGGCTAAAATCAGATCATGCATTTTGATCCTTTTCCCGGCTTCAAATGCTGCGTAGGCTAAGGTGATTGATAGGAGCAAGCTGAGTCCTGTCCACGCGCGCAAAGGTCCGGGTCCTTTAAAAATAATGTACATGATAAGAAGAGTTACCGCACAGAACAAAATCAAACCTGAAATTATAAGCATGTGGATGTTTTTATTGACTAGCAATAATTTTTTTTCGCTATTTTCTTTTTTTCGCATTTGTTCTCCGAAGTAAAACCAGGGTGCCAAAAGTAAAATTGCAAAGAAATGTTTTTTATCAATAGGAAAATTATGCCGCTGCGTTCCGGATAAATTTTCCGCGGTAATTTGTTTTTCTGTATCTATTCTGCTTTTAGAACCGGGAGATAAAATATTGAACGAAAATGAAACTAGTAAAAAACTTAATGCAATTATTATTTTGCGCACATGCGGATTAGTTATGAATTGTTTTTTTTCAATATTTCTAGAAATAAGGATTAGTGTAAAAATTAAAATACCGGCTAAAAATATAGCCCAGGTCTCGAGCGCGCCACCGGTAAAAAGAAAACAGACCGCAATGCTTGTTATTGTTAAAAAACTGATCCGGGGGCTTAACAAAAATGCTGTTCCTGCCAGTGTTGCAGTTATTCCCGCAAGATGAACGGTTGATCCGCTGAACCACATCCATGCCTCCTGCGCCGAAAAGGTGGTGAAATAAAAAAGCGCGCAGAACAAGACTGACCAGGTCAGCAGCATAAATTTGCCCGGAACTTCATTATAATAAATTAAAAGTACGCGCCGCAGAATGGTAAATGCGGACGTAATCAGAATTACAAAAAGCAGTAAATAATGAATGAAGATATGTCCATGGAGCGACTGAAAATGTTCCCCGTCATTCAGCGTCAGGTTCGCCAGCATCACGCTGCTCCACCGCCCTGTCGAATTGTTCCAGATATATTCAAGCGCCCCGAAATAATTATTATCCTGCAATAAACCGATAAATGAAAAATCATTCGATGCCGGCCGCGCATGATACGCCAACGTCACCAAAAGCAGAAGAAATAAAATTGCCGAAACTGAAAAAAACAGCAAGGAAAGCTTACCGGTCTTCATGAAAGGAGCAAATTAGCAATAACCAATGAGCAATTTTCAATCTTTCAATTCTTCCGCATATTTTATTAAGACACACTGAAGGAAAATAACCACTGAGGTAATCCGGAGGTATGCACTGAGGCGCACGGAGTTCGCGCAACATTTTCAATCTTCAATCCTTTCAATCATCCTCCCACTCAACCCTAATGCTGAATTTGAAACTATATCATCAGCACATTGACACATTATCACATTATCACATTACCTTAAAAATCATCGCTGTCATCAAGCTCCTCCTCCTTCTTTTTCTTGTTTTGCGGCGTCGCTTCATTCTCAAGAATAAATTTATCCTCCGGCTCATTCTTTCCTCCCGCAGAATCTTTGCCTTTGTTCCATTTGAATTCGTCGCGGAGAATTTGCTTCAAAGTCTTCTTTTCCTGTTTCAGATCCTGGAAAACACTTTTCACCGCTTCTTTGCCGTCGTATTTAATTTTCGGATCGGTGATCGGGCCTTTCATCGAAATAAATAAACGTGTGCGGTGACCACCGTCTTCCAGCTCTTCGCCAAATTCACTGTTTTCTTTTTTGGCGGCTTTCGCTTTTTTCCAGCGCAGCTCATCCATGTCAACAATAAAATGATAATTGACAATATTATCGAAATCATGCGTGCCCGACATCGTAACGTTTACTGCGGTGGATTTCAGATCCATTTTTGGCAGGATGACTTCCCGGTTTTTAATGGTGATGTGATTCGTAAGCGTATTGAATTTGATATGCTTCAGATCTTCCAGGCGGATGAAGCGTGAAAGTATTTCCAGCGGCTTGTACATTAATTCTCCCTGGTCAATCCGCACCTCGGCGTCCGCGTAAATTTTATTTTCATTCACCTGCAGATCTTTTCCCCAAACGGAAGCGAATTCCACCTGCGAAGTAAGTTTTCCCTTGATGTTCTGATCCCGGATGGCCAGCGTATCGTTTTCCAGGCCGAAATTATTGAGTTGCCAGAAAAGCTTTGAAATATTCACTCCGCTGATTTCCGCCGAACAGGTCAGCAGCAGCGAATCCCGCTGTGAAGCATCGATCATTCCATGTCCGTCGAAGGTGCCTTCCATGGCGTTGAAGCTTACTTCTTCAAGATAAAGACGCTGGTTGATGATCCGCGCATTTCCTTTGGCGCCTGTGGCTTCAAATCGGTCCAGGTTGATGTGTTGTGCTGTTGCAGCTACATTTAATTTCAATCGGTCGGGCAACTCCAGCCGGTAAGCGCTGTCGGTTTCCGACGTGTTCATGGCTTCATCGGCAAGCAGGCGCGTGAGGTCAAGATTTTCAGACGCCATGTTTCCTGTTACTTCAAGCACTTCGTTTTCCGTAAAAAGAAAACCCAGGAAATTTTTCAGCACACCTTTCAAAGAAATATCGCAGCCTGCGGTCCGCGCCGTAAATCCATCGATCGTAACGTTGTTGCCGCTGAAATTAAGCGCGCCAAAAATGCTGTCGATCGGTTCCGGCGCTCCTTTGAAATGGATCATCACATCATCGCAGCTGATTTTTCCGCTCGTGGTGAATTTCCGGAAATCTTTCGCTGTCGGTTTTGCTGCTTCCGGCCTCCCGGACGCTGTAAATGAAACATCCACTGTTCCAGTTGCGGCTTCAATGGTGTCCGGCTGCAAAAGCTCGCGCATTTCTCCGAGATCAATTTTGCCGTTGACCCGCGCGTCATACACCGGGTGCGAAAAATTACGGAGCGAAAATGAACCGGAAAAGCTGCTTTTTGCCGCCGCCATTTTAAAAGCGGAGATCTTTAGTCCGTCTTTGCCGTTCTCATTTGAATAATTGCCTTTCAGTGATACATCAGTAAATTTTACGCGGCTGTCTTTTCTCCCAATGGTGGCGCCCGGGCTCACGCCGAAATCCGCTTTTACCAATGGCGTAGATGTATCACCGTATAAGCCTTTCATGGTTGAAGTGAAATAAAAACCGCCGCTGCTTTCAAATAATTCCGTTTCGGCGCGGTATGATTGTGGAAGCAACGAAAGCGCGGAAGGCAGGTCAATTTCTTCACCATTCAGGACGAGATCAAGCAAATAGTTTTCTCCTTCTTCTTTTACCTTCCCTTTAAGATCCAGATTCAAATCCGACAGCCGGATCTTGCAGGTTTCAATATTGTAAATGGATGCGATGTTATCCACCGTAAGAACCAGGTCAGCCGCGCCTATATTGCCGCCTAAGAATGAAGCGCCGGCTTTTCGAAGCGCATTGATGGTAAATTCCGCTTCCGAGCTGATCTCAAATTTCTCCTCGCCAAAATCCCCGCTGAATGCGACCGTATGAAGTTGCAGGTCGTACGTGCTTTCCGACCCGCGGTCTTCGTAAACGAACGCGATGTTTTTCAGCTCGATCAGCTCAAGCGCGAAGCTCACCTTCGCAGTATCAGTGGGAGCGGTTTCAACACTTTCTTTTAAAAAATGAAAATTGTCTTTTCCTTTTTCATCCATCCATAGATGCGCGCGTCCGTTTTCAATGCGCAGGTTATGAATGGAATAATTTCCGTGAAAAAGATCCAGGATATTAAAAGCGAGGGTCACATTTTGCGCAACGAACAGCGTATCGCGTTTTTTATTATTCGTCGCATCCAGCGCGGCTAAATCTGTAAAAACAACTGAAACATCCGGGAAGCTGCGAATAATTGTAATGTCAATTTTTTCAGGATCGGCGATAATGGTCGTATTCACACGCTTGTTCACTTCCGCCAGCACAAAACCTTTTACTTCATCCTGGTACGCGTAAGTGAGGATCAGCAGCGTGACGAATAGAAAAATAAATAGCCCGAACGTCCATGTAACCAAACGCAAAAACCGCTTCCAAACGGAACGTTTCTTTTTTTCCGCCTGCATAGGTGGGGAAAAGCTTTGTATTTGTCCGGCCTCGGGCATTTGCGATGAATGGAGTTTAACAGGTAAAACTAAAACGCTTCCGGGGCAATTTTGGTACTTGAATAAAAAGATTGTGAAACCATGCTTGTTAATTGGCGACCCGTTTCTTTTCCATATCGACCCTGGGGTTGCCGGTGGTGCATAAATTGCCGGAATTCAGGCCTATAGATTACCGGGTGATCGCTTTTTAATAAAAGAATGTTTTGCCAGACGACAATTAATGGCAATTTTTAACAAAACAAACAGCATGGAAACTTTCTACAAATGGATAGGCGAAGGGCAGGAGCATCTTTTGCCGCAGCAAATGGGCCTTCGTGCCATCATCGTTTTTTTAATCGCGATTGTTTTAATCCGCATTTCCGGGCGGCGTTCGTTTGGAATGCGGTCCGCTTTTGATAATGTGATCGCAATTTTATTGGGCGCCATTTTATCCCGGTCCGTGGTGGACGGTGTTCCGTTCTTTTCGCCGATCATCGCAGGCGCGGCTATTGTCATCCTTCACCGCGTTTT
>DATDOQ010000157.1:0-15873 GCA_035293205.1 Bacteroidia bacterium | reverse complement strand
GTCAATTTAATCAGTTAAGCAAAAGATAAATTATATTTATAAAAATCAAATTATGGAAAACCCGGTTTCCTATACAAATCGAATCCCGCTGGAAGATCTGCGTGATGCTATTGCCGCCATCCGCCACGAAATCGGAAAGATCATCGTTGGGCAGGAGCGAACAGTTGATCTGCTGATCGCGGCATTGCTTTCAGACGGACATGTGCTGATCGAAGGCGTTCCGGGTGTCGCTAAAACACTCACGGCAAAATTGCTGGCAAGAACGGTTTCCGTAAAATTCGCACGCCTCCAGTTCACACCCGACCTGATGCCTTCTGATGTAACCGGTTCGAGCATTTACAATATGAAAACCCAGGATTTCGAATTCCGTCAGGGCCCTGTTTTCGCGAGCATCGTGCTGATCGATGAGATCAACCGCGCGCCGGCAAAAACGCAATCCGCGCTTTTTGAATCCATGGAAGAAAGACAGGTTACTGTTGACGGACGCACTTGGCCGCTGCCTGTTCCATTTATGGTTGTGGCCACGCAAAATCCGGTGGAGCAGGAGGGAACGTATCGCCTGCCCGAAGCGCAGCTGGACCGTTTCCTGTTTAAGATCGAAGTGGATTATCCAACGCTTCAGCATGAAACAAAAATTCTTACTGATTTTCATGCGCGGCGCAATTCATTGAACATCGAAGACGTAAAACCGGTCATTTCCGCTGAACAGCTGAAAAATTACCGGGAAAAAGTTTATAGTCTTCATATCGAGCCGAACCTCCTCCATTACATCGCGCAGATCGTCAACCAGACCCGCAACAACAGTTCGCTCTATCTCGGCGCATCGCCGCGCGCATCATTGGCAATCCTCACTTCATCCAAAGCAATTGCAGCCATGCGTGGTCGGGATTTTGTAACGCCGGAGGATATCCGCGAAGTGGCCGTGCCTGTTTTGCAACACCGCGTGATGCTTACCCCGGAAAAAGAAATGGAAGGCCAGACTGCCCGCGATGTAGTAAAACAACTCATTCAACAAGTAGAAATTCCAAGATAATCAACGACCATCCCTTTATTGCCGATTGCTTATTGTCTCATTGTTTATTGCCGGATTGTTAATTGCACTATTGCGAATTGAATGAACATTCTCCGATCCATATACCTGACGCCCCGTTTTTATTTCCTCGCCGGATTGCTGGTGTTTTTATTTCTGCTTGCTTACATTTTGCCCGAACTTGAAATTGTGCCCGTGACTTTTATAGCTGTCTGCGCGATCGCTGGAATTGTAATTTCAGCTACGCTGCTTGCGTTAAAGCAAAAAGACTACTTAAAAATCAGTTTTAACGCGGTGAGCTTGCCGCTGGTTTTACTGCTCGCGACAGGCCTGGCATATTATTTTCCACAAATGCTTTTCCCGGTCGGACAGCTCGCGGTTTATGTGCTGCCTTGTCTTACCGCAGCTGACGTACTGATCCTATGGAGCCGACCCAAAGGAATTTTTGCGCGACGCGACCTGATGGAAAAATTATCGAATGGTGATTTGAATGAAATCCGTATTCATCTTGAGAATAAATATCCATTCCCGGTTTTCCTTGAGATCGTGGATGAACTGCCGGTTCAGTTCCAGGCGCGTGACCTGGCTTTTAAAACTTTTCTTGCCCCGTTCAAAGCAAAGCTGCTTACTTACCGCGTGCGCCCGGTGAAGCGCGGTGAATATTTTTTTGGCGCCGTGAATGTTTTTACGTCGACGCTGCTGGGTCTTGTGCAGCGTCGTTTCAAATATGACAACGAAGTGATGGTGCCGGTTTATCCTTCATTTATTCAAATGAGAAGGTATGAGCTGCTCGCCATTTCAAATCGTCTCACCGAAGCTGGTATTAAGAAGCTCCGGCGTGTCGGGCAGAACATGGAGTTTGACCAGATCCGGGAATATGTTCTCGGCGACGATCCGCGAAGGGTGAACTGGAAAGCTACAGCGCGTCGCAGCAGGCTGATGACGAATACTTACCAGGACGAAAAGTCGCAACAGGTTTACGCGCTGATCGACATGGGTCGCGGAATGAAAATGCCATTCGAAGAAATGACGCTGCTGGATCATGCTATCAACGCGAGCCTTGTGATCTCAAACATCGCCATGCTGAAATACGACAAGGCGGGGATCATCACTTTTTCGCACCGGATTCACCGTGTTCTCCCCGCCGAGCGCCGCGGACTGCAGATGCATAAGATCATGGAGCTGTTATTCGCCGCAAAAACCGGGTACCTGGAAAGCGATTATGGAAAATTATATGCCATCGTGAAACGCCGCATTACCCAGCGGAGCCTGTTACTCATTTTTACAAATTTCGAAACCCTGTCCGGCATGCAGCGGCAACTGACTTATTTCAGGAAGTTCGCGAAAGATCACCTGGTGGTTGTCATCTTTTTTGAAAACACAGAGCTGCATGCATTTCTCGACAAGAAGCCGGAAACCGTGCAGGAAATTTATTACCAGACCATCGCTGAAAAATTCGCTTACGAAAAAAAGCTGATCGTAAAAGAATTTGAGAAGCACGGGATCCATTCCGTTTATACGGCCCCTCAAAATCTCACGGTGAATACGATTAATAAGTATCTGGAATTAAAAGCGAGAGGATTGATTTAATTTACAAAGTACAATTTACAAAGTACAATTTGGGGCCTGGGATTGGAATTTACAATGTACGATTTGGGGGCATGTCATAATCTCGTCGATTTACTGAAACAATGAAAGAAGGATTAAAATTCATCAATAATACAATGGCAATTGATCAGAACGCAGTATAAACTTCTTCATTCGTCATTCTTAAATTGTAAATTGTACTTCGTAAATTGTAAATTCTCAAGCAGCTTTCACTTCCGCTAAAGCCGCGAAAAAATAAATGCTCTTCGTATGTTTCTCAATGCACCGGTAGCGTGTGCGCATCTTTGGGCCTTTGATAAACTTGCGCTGGTTGAATTCAAATTCGCAATTATCGGGTAAAGTTTCGAGATGGACCGTGTCGGATGGGCTGTCATATTGTTTCATGATGCGCATGAGCTGCTCGTCTGAACAACTGGAGGCAGCGGGATTGCGCATGTAATTAATAATGGCTTCGCGCACATCTGACGGGAAAATTTCCATGCGCATGATCGGCCGCATCAATTCTTTGTACGCTTGCTTCCATTCATCGCCATGGGGTCTCACTTTATTACCATAACGCTCATGGCACAGCAGGTGAGCGATTTCGTGCACCAGCGTCAGCAGAAAAGAATACGGATTCAGATCGTTGTTGATCGTGATCTGGTGATTCTTTCCGGAGATGGGCGGCAAATAATCGCCGAAGCGCGAAACGCGGCTGCGCTTGATCTTGAGCTTAAAATTAAAATGGTAGATCCATTCCGCGATAAGCACTACCGCTTGCTCGGGAATGTACTTTTTAAGGACTAATTTATTTCTTGCGAGCTGATCCACACTACAAAATTAGAGGGCGCGACGGGGTGTTTTATGTGGAGTTATTAACATTCCCGGGTCCTATGCCCGTTCATGATCGGCAATAAAATGAATCCGAGGAAATTACGTTTTTAGGCACGCATAAAAAATTGTGTCTATCGTATGAATACGAGGCTCAATAAAATTACGACTTCCAGGCTGACTGCGTTTTCCGGAATCCGGGACGCCCAGTTAGATGACTGATTAACAGGATTATAACACATGACATGTGTCATTTTTAGGACTTAAAGAAAAGTACAATTAAAAGTTTGTTAAAGAACCGGTTGCAGCCTCTGAAATTCATTATCTTTAATTCAATGCAGTTCCTGGCGCGTATTCTCCTGGTTTGTTTTTTCCTGGTGACGGGCATTCCCGCTGTATCGGCGCTTTGCGAAAAATTGATTTGCAAATCGGCGACAACAAGTTGTTGCCAAATGGAATCTGAAGAAACAACGAACCAGTCCTGCCCTGAACAAGAAAAGGATTGCTGCCCGGAAGGCACCTGCAGCTCATCCATATGTTCTATTTGTACAGGCGCAGTGCTAATTGAATCTGAACTTCACCTCTTTATTTGTGCAGACGAAACGAATCTTTATTTCCTTTCGCCTGCAAATTCTTCCGGCAGCTATTCCTCCAAATGCTGGCAGCCACCTGAACAAGTTTGATTTTATTATTTAAAAAGTCAAATTTGTTTAATTCAATTAATTTATTTCAATTATGAAAAAAATGATCATCAGCATCGCGGTTATTGTATTTACCGCGGGTGCAGTTGTGGCAACCAATGTTGTCGCAAAATCAAATAATGAGAACGCGGCATGCACCGAAAGCTGTTGCCCTGTATGCGACGATTGCTGCATGGACTGCAGTGGTTGCTGCAAATAAATAATTTCTGTATTCAATCGAACCCGTGTCGCAGCAGCGATGCGGGTTTTTTCGTGCGCAAAAATTATTTACTGATTAATCCGTGATAATTCGTGGA
This sequence comes from Bacteroidia bacterium, assembly GCA_035293205.1. Classification (GTDB taxonomy): domain Bacteria; phylum Bacteroidota; class Bacteroidia; order Palsa-965; family Palsa-965. The sequence goes on along the minus strand of DATDOQ010000157.1, from coordinate 11,428 downwards.
AATCCGCGGCGACCTTTATAGCCACGGATTACACGAATTAGCACGAATTAAATAATTCTGATTAGGATAAAACACATGATTTTCACGGAAAATGTGTCATCTGTCGATTTTTTTATAGGAATTCTAATAGGGATGCTGTTAATTAGTGGAATTAGTGTTCGCCTTATCCGGGTAATAAGCGATGACGAACTGATTGGAACCGGAAGACTGATTTTTCAAAATTTAATTATCATGAAGCAATCACTTTTTTTCTTCCAGCTTTTCCTTTCTGCATTACTCGCCGCGCAGCAATATGTGCCCATGCCCATTGATAGTAATGTCAGGTGGCGGGTTACTTATTACATAAATATGCCGGGGTGCAACAGTTATCCAAACGCGGAATATGAATATTCTATTCCAGGCGATACAATAATTGGCATGCATACATATGGGAAGCTCTTCCGAAGCGGAGTAATTTATGATTGTCCTCCGGATGCTTCCGGAATCGGTTATGTTGGAGCGATTCGTGAGGATTCAAATAAGAGAGTTTATATCGTTTTTCCAAATACTGTTTCGGATACACTGTTGTATGATTTCAATCTTGCAGTGGGCGATACCGTGCGCGGGTACCTCGCTGATCCTGCTTCTGCGGGAGACTTTCCTGTTGTGGCTGCAATTGATTCTGTTTTGACCGGAACAGTTTACAGGAAACGGTATTCAATGGTTCCCATGGGGTTTGACCAGGCAGATCTTATTGAAGGCATTGGAACTACAAATGGTGTTCTTGACTGGTACGGTACAGGATACAATCAAGCTTATGAGCTGTGTTTTGTCTATAATAATGTTACACTGTTCCAGACTCCGAGTGCTATTTGCAGCCCCATCACCGTCTCATCCGAACCAGTAATAATCACACCCGAACTGTCCGTTTCCCCAATCCCCGCTACCACCGAAATAAGTATTTCACTTTCAAATTGGCTTGCAGATGAACGAATAACGGTTTTACTCACCGACGCTGGAGGAAGGTCGTATCGAAATGAAACGTTTGTAACAAGCGATGGAAAAATATCCATGTCGCGTGCAGGTCTTTCGGCAGGGGTTTATTTTGTAACCGTGCTTAGTAATGATTTTGAATATCGGGGTAAAGTGATTTTTCAATAAATAATCCGTTAAGTTCCGGCGCTATCAGGTTGACACGGATTACGCGAATTACACGGAATAAACTATTGCGTTTGGCCGAATTCCGCCAAAATCATTATAATCCGTGGCTCTCGTTTCCTACTTTTGTTTTCTATGCAAACCATTCTCATCACCGGAAGCAACGGGCTGCTCGGACAAAAGCTTATTTACGCGCTGCTCGACAGAAATAAGAAAGCGGAGCAGTGGAAAATAATCGCAACCTCGAAAGGAGATAACCGGTTAAAAAATAAGCAGGGATATAATTATGAGCCGCTCGACATCACGAATGAAAAGGAAGTATTTACCGTAATTAAAAGAATCCGTCCGGATGTAGTGATCAACACTGCTGCCATGACCAACGTGGACGCGTGTGAATCGGAAAGAGACGCGTGCAGGCAATTGAATGTGGATGCGGTCAGGTATCTGGTTCGCGCGCTGGAGGAAACAACGCCTCATTCACACTTCATCCATCTTTCCACCGATTTTGTTTTTGACGGAGAAAAAGGCCCCTACCGCGAAGAAGACGAACCCAACCCTTTAAGCTACTACGCCTGGTCGAAGCTGGAATCGGAAAAAGTTGTACAAGCATCTAAAATATCCTGGGCCGTTTTGCGCACCATTATTGTTTACGGTATCGTCGATAACATGAGCCGCACGAATATTGTCCTTTGGGCAAAATCTGCGTTGACAAGCGGACAAAAAATAAACATTGTTGACGACCAGTTCCGTTCACCCACACTTGCCGAAGACCTGGCCGAGGGTTGTATTCTTTGCGCGGAAAAAAAGGCCACCGGAATTTTTCACGTCTCCGGAAAAGATACCATGAGCATCCTCGATATGGTATATCGCATTGCAGATTTCTGGAAGCTTGATAAATCGCTTGTTGTGCCCGTAAAATCCGAAACCATTAAACAACCCGCGAAGCGCCCAGCGCGGACAGGGTTTATCATTGATAAAGCGCGAAAAGTGCTGGGTTACGAACCACATTCTTTTGAAGAAGGACTGGCGTTGCTGGATAAACAACTGCAGGAAAAAAAAGAGCACTAAGATAGTAGCCATCCGCCGAGGCGGACTCGAAGGCCACGAAGAAAAGGCACAAAGTTCTGGATTTTTTAAAATGCTTGCACGATAGTGATTGTCGTTTAATTGTCAAAATCCAGTAGAAATTAAAATTCCTTTAAATATTGTTCTCAAAAAAAATGTCTTGGTGTCTTTACTTCGTGTTTTTTTTTGTGTCTTGGTGGCTATAAATCTTTGTGTCTTGTTTATTTAAGAGCACGAAGTGATAGCCACCAAGACTCAAAGGTCACGAAGGAAAGACACAAAGTTTCGGTTTTTAAAATGCAGATCCGAAGTTGTAATAAATAATAACTCTGCTGAATCTTAAATAGCCGCCAGGCCAATGTAAACCAAAGCGCCCGCAAAATATCCCGCAAGCGCGAGCGGCGCAATGTATTTCAAGTACCAGAGAAACGGGATCTGTTCAATCCCCATGGCCGCCACACCGGCAGCAGACCCGATAATGAGAATACTTCCGCCCGTGCCTGCGCAATAGGCGAGAAATTCCCAGAAATAATGATTCTGCGGAAATTCAGCGAGCGGGTACATGCCCTGCGCTGCGGCAACCAGCGGTACGTTATCCACCAGCGCTGATGCCAGACCAATCGCCAACGTGGTGATGCGCATATCGCTGATGGCAGCATTCATTTTCAGGGAAAGCTCCCGTAACATCCCGTTGGATTCAAGCGATCCGACGGCAAGCAGGATACCGAGGAAAAATAAAATACTCTGCGTGTCGATTCGCTGGAGCGCGGCTGCCACAGAAAGCGATTCGCGGTGACCGGTATCTTTTCGCTTGTGGATGATTTCCGTCACAGACCATAAAATACTCAATCCGAAAAGTACGCCCATGAATGGCGGCAGACCGGTAATGGTTTTGAAAACCGGGACAAACAGCAGCACACCTACGCCTGTAAAAAAGATCACGTTCCTTTCTTTTGAAGATGTTGTCCGGCTGTTTTCCACGCTAAAAATATCAGAGCGGTCAAAATTTCCTTTCATCCAGATGCTCATGATCAGCAGGGGAACTGCAGCGCTTACGAGTGAAGGAATGATAAGCGAAAGAATAATATTTCCACTCGTGATCTGTCCCTGCACCCAAAGCATTGTAGTGGTCACATCCCCGATGGGCGACCAGGCTCCGCCGGCATTTGCGGCCATGATGATCGCTCCGGCATAAAACAACCTGTCTGTTTTTCCATTTACAATTTTACGCACCAGCGAAACCATCACAATGGCGGTGGTCAGGTTGTCAAGCACAGCCGATAAAAAGAAGGTGAGAACGGTGACAATTAAAAGCAATCTTCTCCGGTTACTGGTGGTGATGCGCGAAGTGATTACCTGGAAACCATCGTGCGCGTCGATCAGTTCAACGATCGTCATGGCCCCCAGCAGGAAAAATAAAATTCCAGAAATTCCCGAAAGATGATGCGCTAAACCTTCACCCGCTTCTTGCGAGCCCGCGTCCATCGTAAAAATTGCCCAGCAAAGCACACCCGTCAGCAAAGCGGACGCTGCTTTATTCAAACGAAGCAATTGTTCCGATGCGATCGCCAGGTAACCCAGAACAAATACAACTACCAGTAACACGGAGCGAAGATAATGGGAAAATCCTCCTACGCTACCCTTCGAAGCACAAATGGGGAAATGGGAAAATGGGGTTAATGGGGTTAATAGTCTGCAACAGATAAACCCAAAAATCAAAATCTTTTGCAAGAACTAATTATTGCGCCGAGGAGCTTTTGAATTTCCTGCAAACGATTCTGAAGATCACCAGGATCCGGGAGATGTCTTGAATATTTGCACAGCATCAACCAGAATTCCGTTTCTTTTGATTCCTTCTCGGCGATTTTGAGCTTATGCACAAAATCCGCTTTACTCTCTGGGTGTTGTGCCTCATGCACATTCGCCCCAATAGAAGTTCCGCTTTTCAGTAGTTGATTGGCGATTGGGTACTTACGTAAATCCTCAATTTTGACAACGAATTCTATTATTTCGAGGGCAAAAACAAATGAATGATCAACAATGGCATTTCCTGTAGCTTTCATATTATTAGTTTTTAGAAAAATGAATCCAAATGTAAACAGGTATTTTTTTAAAATCCAAATTTTTTCCTGCCGCAATTCTTTTCTACCGTAGGTAGAACTTTTTTTCAACAACCCTGGTTTTCTCGTAAACCCCCTTCATCATTCCTCCACTTACTTCATTCCTCCCATTTTATCATTTTCCCATTCTTCATTTTCCCATTCTTCATTTTCCCATTAACCCCATTAACCCCATTTTCCCATCCACCCCATTTTCCCATCCACCCCATTTTCCCATTAGCCCCATTCTCCCATTTCCCCATTAATGCGCCAACGCCCCGATGGCTATCGTGGCATAAGCAGTTTTGTCTATATTTGGGGCGTTCCGTAAAAATCAAACCACTCTTCCCCTATGAGTTTATTCCGTAAAAAATCCCTTGAAGGACTTTTGGCGCAGGCCGCTGAATCTGACAAGGGACTCAAGCGAACACTGACCGCATGGTCGCTCGTCGCCCTTGGGATTGGCGCTATTATTGGCGCAGGATTATTTGTCCGCACTGCTGCAGCCTCAGCGGATGCCGCTGGTCCGGCAGTAACGCTATCATTTGTCGTCGCCGCAATCGGTTGCGCATTTGCCGGTCTCTGCTACGCGGAATTTTCCGCCATGATCCCAATTGCAGGGAGCGCGTACACGTATGCCTATACAACAATGGGTGAGATCTTCGCGTGGATCATTGGTTGGGCGCTGATCCTCGAATATGCTTTGGGCGCAGCCACCGTTTCCATTGCCTGGAGCGAATACCTGAACAAACTGCTCGGCGGAAAAATACCCTATGAATGGTGCCATTCTCCAATGGAACATGTGAATGTTATTAACGAAAAACATCTTGCAGGCGTTGCTGACTGGGGTGTATCTGCTGATGAAAAAATTGGTTTTTCTGTTGCAGATTCAATTAGCATGGTAAAAGGTTTTGAGGCGTCACACACAGCAGGAGTTTCGGATAAAGTGCTGGCTGCGCTGCCCGAAAGTGTTGCTTCAAATGCAGAACTGTATACGGGAATGATCAATCTTCCCGCTGTAGGCATTCTGTTTCTTCTCACCCTGTTGCTGATCAAGGGCACTCAGGAATCTGCATTTGTAAATGCGATTATTGTTTTTCTGAAAACCGCGATCGTACTTGTCTTTATCGCGATCGGCTGGGGATTCATTAATCCGGATAATCACACGCCGTACCTGATTCCGGAAGGATATCCGGGACATGATGGATTTTTCCAGCACGGCTGGGGAGGAATTATCGGCGGCGCCGGAATCGTCTTCTTTGCATTTATAGGTTTCGACGCTGTTTCAACTGCTGCACAGGAAGCGAAAAATCCCAAACGGGATATGCCGATCGGCATTCTGGGATCGCTTGCCGTATGTACAGTACTATATATTCTGTTCTCATGGGTACTCACCGGCGTTGCACCATGGACCGATTTTGCTGATCCGCTGAAAGGCAAAGAAGCTTCGGTAGCCTACGCGATCTCGAATTACATGCCCGGTTATGAATGGCTGGCCACCGCAGTTACAGTTGCAATTCTGGCCGGTTTCTCTTCTGTAATTCTTGTCATGCTGATGGGCCAGAGTCGCGTGTTCTTTTCGATGTCGAATGACGGACTCTTGCCGAAAATATTCTCGCATCTCCACCCTAAATTCCGGACTCCTTACAAGAGCAACATGATGCTGTTCCTGTTTGTCGGAATTTTTGCCGCATTCATTCCAGGTGATATTGCCGGTGACCTGACAAGCATCGGTACGCTGCTGGCTTTTGTACTGGTCTGCGCCGGAATCTGGATCATGCGCGTAAAAAGTCCGAATACAATCCGTCCTTTCAGAACGCCTGGCGCGAGCCCGAAGTTTCCGATCGTTCCTTTATTGGGAATTTTGGTTTGCACGCTGATGATCATCGGACTGGATGTTGTAACACAGCTCAGTGCGCTCGGGTGGATGCTGTTCGGTCTCATTATTTATTTTATCTGGAGCCGCAAGACCAGTAAACTGAATGAAGTCACGGAATTGTTTGAGAAAAAATAACATTTGTAAATTGAAAAATCCCAAATTCCAAATTCCAAAGCTTTATTTGGAATTTGGAATTTTATCACGAGGGCTATCGCGATTTGGAATTTCAAGATGGAAAAGCGTGAACTAAAACGATCCCTTGGCTTATTGGACGCGACCTCGCTCGTTGCAGGTTCCATGATCGGATCCGGAATTTTTATTGTGAGCAGCAGCATGTCGCAGGATCTCGGTTCTTCCGGTTGGCTTTTGCTTGCGTGGTTGTTCACGGGCATCATTACCTGTTTTGCCGCGCTGAGCTACGGTGAACTTGCTGGCATGATGCCGGATGCGGGCGGACAATATGTTTACATCCGCCGCGCGTGGGGCGAAGTGCCGGCGTTTTTGTACGGGTGGACAGTTTTCACAGTTATCCAGACCGGTGTGATCGCCGCGGTGGCAACGGCATTTGCAAATTATTCTTCAGAGCTGATGCCTGCGCTGGGACTAAAAAACAATTTATTCAGCGTGGGCAATTTTGGCGTTTCCGCCGGACAAATGTTTGCCGTGGCAAGTGTTGTCCTGCTGACATGGATCAACGCAAAAGGCGTGAAGCTGGGCGCGCTGGTTCAGCGCATATTTACTTCGGCAAAGCTGCTTGCCCTGTTCGGATTGATCGTGCTTGGTTTGATCATCGGTTTGCAGTCGGAAACATTCGCCCAGAATTTCGCGGATCCATGGAATGCATTTTCAACGAAGTTGAACACCGAAGGTACGATCACGGTGACTTCGTTAAACGGTATTGCCTTGTGGATCATTCTTGGCAGCACGATGATCTATTCATTATTTTCAGCGGACGCATGGAACAATGTGACGTTTATCGCCGGTGAGATCCGTGAGCCGCAAAAAAATATTCCACGCAGCCTCATCCTTGGCACTACGATCGTAACGGTGCTGTATATCCTTGCCAATGTCGCTTACCTCGCGTTGCTTCCGGTCCAGGGTGATCCAAACGGCACAACGGTGATGGAGCGCGGAATCATGTTTGCCGAAGGGAGCAGGGTAGGAACCGCCGCGGCAACGGTCATTTTCGGGAATGTCGCGACGGTAATGATGGCCGCCCTGATCATGATCTCCACTTTTGGCTGCAACAATGGTCTTGTGCTCATGGGCGCGCGTCTGTATTATGCAATGGCAAAAGACAAATTATTTTTTCCCCGCGCCGCCACGCTCAATGTGCACAGCGTTCCAGCGTTTGCTTTATGGATTCAATGCGCCTGGGGCGCGCTACTTTGTTTTTCCGGCACCTATAACGACCTGGTCACCTATTCCACCTTCGCGTCCATGTTGTTTTATATTGTAACTATTGCCGGGTTGTTTATTCTTCGCCGCAAAGAACCCTTAACACCGCGTCCCTATAAAGCCTGGGGCTATCCGGTGCTTCCGGCTATTTACATTCTCGCCGCGCTTGCCATCTGCGTTGTCCTCGTCATCACCCATCCCCGCAACAGCGGAGCCGGGTTGATTATTGTCGCTATCGGCATCCCCGTCTATTTCGCGCGAAAATGGTTCCGTGCCAGTTAGCAATGATGCAATTTGCAATACGGCAATTTGCAATTAGCAATAAGCCAATTAGCAATAAGCCATACTGCAATTAGTAATCAGATGCGAATACTTTTCGTTCTGGATTAAAGATGCCTATAATATTTAGGAGCGGCAGCTAAGGTGCATCATATAACCACCTGTCCCGTCTTCGCTGCAAGTCCTCGCGCCATCACACCGCCGGCGCAGCTGTGGGCTTTCCGCTCTGCCGGGGCTAAGAATTACCTTCCGGTTCTTCAAATAATCAATCTAATTTCACAATTCAAAAAATTTATCCGTTTACAAACGGCTAAGGCCTCTTTTCTGCATTGAATAATTCATCTTTGCCATTCACTCATTCTCACACTTGTCCGCCGAAGCGCAGCGTAGGAGGATTCACTCATTCTCACATTCACCCATTGACACATTAGCACATTAGCATCATGAACCCCCGTTTCCGCGATTATTTTCATTTTACGACTGGAGAACGCAACGGCACAGTGGTTCTCCTGTTGCTGATTATTTTTGTTGGAATATTTTCGCATTACCAGGATAAATTCATCACCCTTCCCGAAACGGATTTTGCGCAGTCGGATGCTTTTTTCGATTCTATCAAGCCGGTTGTAATAAAAGCTGGATTTGATTCAGTAATTACCGGCGAACCGAAACAAATAAATCTGGCAGAAGAGGCCGGTGAGCATTCGGTTTTTCATAAGAAAGAATATTTTTATTTCAATCCGAATAAGCTGGATCCGAATGATTGGATCCGGCTTGGATTAAGTCCCGGGCAGGCGCGCGTGGTGAAAAATTTCGAAAAAAAAGGCGGAAAATTTGAAACAAAAGAAGATGTAAAAAAATTGTTCGTTATTTCTGCGGAACTGTATAACGAATTGGAACCGTTTATCGTGCTCCCTGAAAAAATTGTAAAAAAACAGGAAATAAAATCCGGGTATGTCCGGAAAGCCCAGCAGATTATTGAGCTTAACACCGCTGATTCAACCCGTCTGGTGGAAGTGAAAGGAATCGGACCTGTTTTTGCGAAACGGATCATCGCTTACCGGGCGAAGTTGGGTGGTTTTAACAATGTCCTGCAGCTAAAAGAAGTTTATGGAATTAATGAAGAAAATTTTCAACGCATCGCCGGCTCGGTCACGGCGGATTCAACGCAGGTGCGGAAAATAAATGTAAACAGCGCCGGAATTACCGACCTGAAACGACATCCCTATATCGGTCCCGGTGTAGCGCAGGCGCTGGTGAATTACCGGAATGAGCATGGCGAATATGAAAGCATTGCCGATATTAAAAAATGCGATTTGGTGAGCGCGGATTTATACCGTAAAATTGCTCCTTATCTCACCAACTGATTCGTGGAAGAAATTCGAAACGCCATTCGGAATGTTCCTGATTTTCCGAAACCGGGAATACTTTTCAAAGACATCACACCGCTGCTCCAGGATCCGAAGCTGGGGAAAAAAATTATCAGCGCTTTCGAAACAAAATTGCGCAACGTTCAGGTTGACGCGATACTCGGCGTCGAAAGTCGTGGCTTTCTTTTCGGGTACATGCTTGCCTTGCAGCTAAATGTTCCCTTTGTTCCGGTGCGCAAATCAGGCAAGCTGCCCTGGAAAACCATTGGCGCGGAATACGCGCTCGAATACGGTACGGCAAAAATTGAAATGCACGCCGATGCGCTCCGGCCGGGCATGAAAGTGGTTATTCATGACGACCTGCTGGCCACGGGCGGAACGGCGGCAGCGGCAGCAAAGATTACCCAGATGATGAAAGCGGAAGTTTCAGCTTTTGCATTTGTTGTGGAGCTGGGTTTTCTCAATGGCAGGGAAGCAATCAGCCCTTATTCCGCTCAGATCGAAAGCCTTGTAATTTTCTGATTTGCCGCGGGTAAAAACGGAAATTTTAAGGGTAAAAAACCGTAGTTTTACGCCCTCTTAATTCAACCCCCTTAGACCTGTAATTAAATATGGATTTTGCTTTTAACGAAAACCAGCAGATGATCGCCGAAATGGTACGCAAATTCGGCAACGACCATATACGCCCGAAATTGATGGAATGGGATGAGTCGCAGGAATTTCCCCTGCATATCATGAAGAAATTGGGTGAGCTTGGCTTGCTGGGCGTGCTCGTACCGCAAGCGTATGGCGGCGCCGGTTTTGGGTACACGGAATATGTGACTGTCATTTCTGAGATCTCCCGCATCTGCGGATCCATTGGATTATCAACGGCCGCGCATAATTCACTTTGCACCGGGCATATTCTTCAGTTTGCGAACGAAGAGCAGAAGCGCAAATACCTGCCAAAGCTGGCCACGGGCGAATGGATTGGCGCATGGGGACTCACGGAACAGAATACCGGTTCGGATTCGATCCGCATGCTTACCACGGCTGTAGAAGATGGTGATCATTATATTATCAATGGCTCCAAGAATTTTATCACGCATGGAATTTCAGGCGATGTTGCCGTGATCATCGCGCGCACGGGCGAAAAAGGCGATTCACATGGAATGACCGCTTTTATCATTGAAAAAGGTACGCCGGGAATGCGGCCCGGTAAAAAAGAAAACAAGCTGGGCATGCGCGCGTCCGAAACCGCAGAGCTGGTTTTTAATGACTGCCGCGTTCACAAAAATCAGGTCGTTGGTAACATCGGTGAAGGATTTATCCAGGCCATGAAAGTGCTCGATGGCGGACGCATTTCCATCGCGGCGCTGGCGCTCGGCATCGCGAAAGGCGCTTACCATGCGGCTCTGCAATATTCGAAAGAACGGCACCAGTTCGGTAAACCCATCTCCGCTTTCCAGGCGATCAGCTTCAAGCTTGCGGATATGGCTACCGAAATAGAAGCTGCTGAATTGCTTACGTACCACGCGGCCGCGCTGAAAAATAGCGGCAGGACCATTTCAAAAGAATCGGCCTTCGCAAAATATTACGCTTCTGAAGTTTCTGTTCGCGTCGCAACGGAAGCCGTACAGATTTTCGGCGGTTATGGCTACACGAAAGATTTTCCGGCCGAAAAATATTACCGGGATTCCAAGCTTTGCACCATCGGCGAAGGAACTTCGGAGATTCAGAAAATGGTCATCTCGCGGGAAATATTGAAGTAAAATACTTAAACCTTCCACAAGCGGAATAACGCAACTATATAGCTTATGATCCGTTCATCCTGCAAATCACAGCATACCCCTGAATAATTCTATTTTTGATTAGATTTTCCAATAAAAAATTATGAAAAAAATCATTTTTATTTTCTTCGCCTCGGCAATCGTCATTTCAGCGCAGGCGCAAAAAAAAGGTGAAACGAAACCACCTGCAAATTGGTTCAACCTTTCCTATGCAACTGATAAAGTTCACGGCATCGGCACGGAACGAACCTACGCTGAGCTTATCCAGGGCCGCAAAGCCGATACGATCATTGTGGCAGTTATAGACGGCGGCGTTGATTACGCGCACGAAGACCTGAAAGATGTAATGTGGCACAACCCCGGCGAAATTCCGGGCAATAAGATCGACGACGATAAAAACGGTTATGTGGATGATATTTATGGCTGGAATTTTAT
>DATDOQ010000156.1:0-10576 GCA_035293205.1 Bacteroidia bacterium | reverse complement strand
GGAAAGATTTGTAAGCGATGGGATACAAAACAATTTTTACGATCACCGTAAGCAGAAGAATGACAAGACCGTAATTGAACGGGAACATGTCGCCCAGCCAGGAGAAAAGTGGAATGAAAACGTAACGGTTCAGTGTTCCGAAAATGCTGGCGCCCAGCGAAAGCTGCCGGTCAAGAAAAATACCATGCGACTTCAGCTCCGAATATTCGTTCGGACCGAAATAAGCGCGAATTGGAAATGTTTCTTTTTCACTACCGCCAAATGGAACGGGAACAACTGCATGCATTGCTTTCACCGAAAATGGATCAGAGGGTACGCGCACGGTTCCTTCCGCGTTATTGGCAAAATGATCATTTGCGATCAGAACAGATGAAAAATATTGCTGCTTGAAAGAAACCCATTTCACCTGGCCATTCAGCTTTTTGCTTTCGTCATCTGTTTCGCTGAGACTTTCCACATCTTCTTCGCCGTCAAAAAGAAATACAACCGTTGAGACGGCGCGTTCATTTTCAACCGTCTTTTCCTGCTGAGGAGTTTTCATTGACCAAACGAGGTCGATCGCGCCCTGGTCATCGGCAAAAAGCGACTGGCATCCGCTGAATGTAATGTTGACGCCTGCCATAAAGCTGTTGCCGCGAAGCGTATAGAGGTACTCAATATAAGCTGCGCGGCTGGTGTCTGTATAAAGGCGCATCCGGACAGAGCCGGAATCGTTCCCTTTGACCGATACGTTAGAAGATTCGGGTGTGAAAAACAGGGAATCCGAATTAAACCGCCGCCGGTCCCGGTCAAAAAATTCCAATCCAAAGCGGGTGGAATCAGGCGTGAAAAGCAACAAGGGTTGTTTAACTTCTCCTTTCGGCGCGTAACGTTTAACGCCTTTAATCTCCACCTGCCCGACACGACCGCCGCGGGGAAAGATCCAGAGTTTTATTTTTTCGTTTTCAAGAATGACCGGCTTATCTTCCCCTTTCGCCGCGCCGGCAAAAGCGCCATAGGAAGCCTTTCCCATGACTTCACGCAAGGAATCTCTATTGACGAACTTCAGCGTGTCCCGCAACACTTTGTTTAAAGAAGTATCGCTTGATATGACGGCATTCTTTTCTGTAACAGGCTGCTTCTCCTGCTCAATTTTAGCGATAGAATCTTCCGAACGTTTTTTTGCTGCCTGCTCTTTTTCGGAATTTTTTGAATTCCATGACATCCAGAAAGTCAGCAGTGCAGCGAGGAGAACAAAACCAATTATAGACCTTTTATCCATCATGTGGGTTGAAACAGGCGGCAAAGATACCATTTTTCTCAGTCGGGAATCTCCGGTTCCGGCCAGTTGAAATGGAAGGTTCTCTTTAAATACAGAATCACTTTTTATTTGCCACGGATTACAGCCGCGGATTACGCGAATTACACGGATTATTTACACGGATTTACAGCCACGGATTACGCGGATTAACGCGGATTTGTTTACACGAAATACTCGTTGCGACTAGTATGTTGGTATAAAAATAAACTTCTTCGTGTCTTGACTTCGTGTACTTCATGTCTTTGTGGCTACCATCTTTGTGTCTTTTATTAGCCACAGATTAGATTACACGGTTTTCTTCCCGATCAAATTTTCTTCATGCCATCAGGATGTCGATGAACTGTTTTACAAAGGAAAAAGCCTGCTTCATTGCTGAACCAGGCTTTCCGTTAAAACCGATTTAATTATTACCAGATCTCAATTCTTTCCTCCTGTTTGCGGTACATTTTATCGCCTTCCTTTACTTCGAAAGCCGTGTAGAATTCAGGCATATTCGATAAAGGACCCAGCACGCGGAATTTTGCAGGCGAATGCGGATTGGTTTTCACCATGTTGATCAGCGCATTCGGCCGCTGGCTGTTTCTCCAGCCCTGGGCCCAGGAAATAAAAAAGCGTTGTTCGCCGCTGAAGCCGTCAATTTTCGCCGGGGCAGGTTTGCCTTCGAGCGAACGTTTATAGGCATAATACGCGATCGTAAGCCCGCCGAGATCGGCAATGTTTTCACCAAGCGTAAGATCACCATTGACGTGAAGATTCAGGCTGTCGATAGCGACATAAACGCTGAACTGATTCGAAAGCATTTTAGTGCGTTCGCTGAAATTCTTCATATCCGCTTGTGTCCACCAGTTTTTCATATTGCCTTCTGCATCGAACATGGCTCCCTGGTCATCAAAACCATGCGTCAGCTCGTGCCCGATAACTGCGCCCATAGCGCCGTAATTCACCGCGTCATCCGCATCCGGATTAAAAAATGGCGGCTGCATGATAGCGGCAGGAAAAACGATCTCGTTATAAGAAGGATTGTAATAAGCATTCACCGTGGATGGCGACATACCCCATTCTTCCTTATCAACCGGCTTTGAAAGTTTTCCAAGATTCCAGGCGACATCAAACTGGTTCGAACGGAAATAATTCCGCACATACGATTTGCGGTCGACCTGCAGGCCTTTGTAATCACGCCATTTGTCAGGATAACCAAGTTTGCGAATAATACGGTCCAGCTTTGCGAGTGCGGCAGTTTTGGTTTCTTCGCTCATCCAGGTGCGTGACTTGATTCTTACTTTATACGCCTCGATCAGGTTATCTACCATGATGTTGACGCGCTTTTTTGATTCGGCGGAAAAATTTTTCTTTACATATTCCTGTCCGAGCGCTTCACCAAGCGCGCCCTCGGTTGCGCTGAGCACCCGTTTCCAGCGGGGCTGCTGCTTCTTTGCGCCGGTTAAAACCATTCCGTAGAAGTTGAAATTTTCTGCTGTAACAGCCTCATGCATTTTTGGCGCAACGGAATGAACAAGATGCCAGCGGTAATAAGCTTTCCATGCATCCAACGATTCTGTAATCATCAGGTGATTCACCTGTTTCATGTACGCCGGATTTGAAACGATCAGCTCGCCGAATGCAGGCGCGCCCAATTGCTGGCAGTAATTTTTCCAATCAACCGAAGGACAAAGTGTACCCAGGGCGGCAATTGTCATTTTATTGTACTGCCGTTCCTGGTCGCGTTGCTCAACCGCTGAAAGCGAAGAATCGGCGAGAGCGGTCTCGATTTTAAGCACGGCATCCGCATTTTTCTGTGCAACGGCTGCGTCATCACCCATCAGGATGAACATGTTTTTAACGTGCTCCCGGTATTTTTCGCGGAGCGCAGCCATATCAGCGCCGAGGTAATAGCTTTTTTCCGGGAGTCCCATGCCGGAAGGAAAAACATAAACCGCGTTGACATTGCTGTTTTTCATGTCGGCCATTACATATAAACCAAATGCAGGCGATACCTGTTGACGATGCAACTGGGCGAGCAGACGGGTTACTCCTTTTTTATCTTTCAAGTCATTAATCATTTTGAGTTCCGGCGCAAGCGATCCGAACTTCATTTTCTCAATGGACACAGAATCCATGCCGGCTGCAAAAAAATCACCGATCATCTGGGCATTACTGCCGGCGGGGTTCGTGCTTTTTGCGGCTTCTTCGCAGATGGAACGGAGAGCTGAAAGAGATTTTTCATTGAGTACGCTGAAATTTCCCCAGTTCACTTCTGTGGCCGGTATTGGGTTATTGCGGATCCAGCTTCCATTGACATATTCAAAGAAATCATCCTGCGCGCGGACCTTATCATTGAAGTTGCCCGGATCAATTGGTTTCTGATTGTCCACAGCCTGCTTCATGGCAAGCGTGAAGGCAAGCGCACCAACGACGGTAAGCGCTACAAATAGTTTTCGTTTCATTTTGTTTGTTATGGATATCAGGTAGAATGATTTCGGGATTGGAGCGTGAAAATAAACATTATCCCGCATTCCCGTAATGATGGAATGGCAAACGGTTGTTAACAGGTTTTAATGGCTGCCAATAGGGTCTCACTTCATTAACATCTTAACTCATCAACTCCTCAACTCCTCAACCCCTTAACCCTTTAACCATTATCACATTAACACATTCACTCATTAGCAAATTAAATTATTTCCGCAATCATACAACGCGCGCTCCCACCGCCGCAATTTTCAATGGTTGTTAAATTACTAAGCAGCGGCTGCGCAATCGTCTTTAACTGGCTTTGTTGTTCAGGCAGAAGCGATTGCCAGGCAGCATCCGAAAGGATCACAAAATCATTTCCTTCCGGGCTGGTAACGAAAAGCATATTCCCGGCGAAACTTTCCATCTGAAGCATTGAAATTGCAAAAATGTTCTTACCGGAATCTTCGAGTGAACGTTTCAGCGCAATTCGATCGTTTTCCGGAACGGCATCGAAGCAGACGACAGCGAGCGTATCATGCAGCGCCATCACAACATTTGTATGGTAAACGGGTCGGCTATTCCGGTCGGCAGTGGAAAACAAAAACGGTGTATAATGCAATTTGGAACAAACTTCTGCCAGAAGATCTTTATCCGTTCGCACAGAATGCGCGGCATACGCAATGCGAGCGGAATGATCGAAAACAATGCTGCCTGTCCCCTCCAGAAATCTACCATCTGCTTCGGCTGGTGAAAGGTCATGCACTGTTTTATAACCGTAACGTTTTTTCAGCGTTTTGATAATGTCCATTCTTCTTTCTGTCCGACGGTTTTCTGCGCGGATCGGATAAAGAACGATGGAGCCGTCTGCGTGCGTGGAAAACCAGTTATTCGGAAAAATAGCATCCGGTTTCTGCGGGTCGCGCGTGTCTTCAAAAATTTCCAGGGGTATTCCTGTGGTTCTCAACCGTTGAACAAATGAATCAAATTCTGCCAGTGCCATTGTTGAAAATTCATTTCCCTGCCAACGCTGCTGAAAATGATTGCTTGGAGCAGTTTGCGGGTTGAAGCCAAAGGAAGCGGGACGGATCAGCAATAAGGCGCGAACGTTGGCCATGTTGTAAAATTAGAAAAGATTGATGCTGTCCGTCCGGAAAGTTTGTTTGAACAATCTCCTGTCAACGTCAACTGTATTAACTTTATAAGAATGCGTTTATGGCCAGGCTTTTATTTTTCAGCTTTATTGTACTCCTGCAACAATCAGCCGGCGGATCAAATACCGCGTCAAACGATTTCTGAAACAGCGCAAATCCGGCATGCAATGGTTGATACTGCATTACAGCCTTTGACGCAGCAAAAACAAATTTCAGGAATTGAGCAAACGCTGATCGCAGCTGGCCTGGTTGACGTATTAACGCTTGATTCAACGATCCGGGTTGATCTGAAATATTCATCCGTTGAAAATTTTGCCGGTATTGACATGTATGGGGATTTTAATAAATGTTATTTGCAGCCGGATGTTGCCGAAATGCTGGTAAAATCTCAAAGTGAATTGAAACAAAAATATCCGCGCTATTCGCTGATTGTTTATGATGCATCACGCCCGGTTCATATTCAGCAACTGATGTGGGATACCGTCCAGCTTCCGAAAGGTGAAAAACAAAAATATCTTTCGAACCCGGGAAAAGGATCATTGCATAATTATGGCGCCGCGGTGGACGTCAGCATAATTGATTCCGCAGGATTTACGCTTGATATGGGAACGCCGTATGATTTTTTTGGAGAAAAAGCCCACCCGGTCCGTGAGCAGGACTTGCTCAAATCAGGCGAATTAACAGCGGAACAAATAAGCAACCGGAAAATTCTGCGCAGTGCGATGCGTCGCGGTGGCTTTTGGGGCATTCAGACCGAATGGTGGCATTTCAACGCGTGCACACGGAAGGAAGCGGCGGAAAAGTATGCGCTGGTTGAATAAAAGAAGGCTAGAAAATATTATACTTCTGACGCTGGAACTGATCGTGGTTGCGATAGCCGTTTTTGTCTTCGCCCAGGTTCATCCGGTAACCGATCATGAATTCATGCGTGCCGCCATGTCCGCTATGTAGCCGTGAAATTCCGATATCATAAGAATAAATTACCTGGTACCGATTCAGGAAAGTGTAACCCGCCTGCACAGCAATAGCGTCCTTTAACCGCCAGGTTGCGCCGACCATGAATTTTTCACGGTAATGCAACCGCAGATTGTAATGAAGCGTTATCGGCATGCCGATCACATACAAACCCATCAGGTTGTTTTCCCAAACATAATCCGGGTGACCGTGAAACACATAACCGCAGGTAAAATAATAATGCGGATGAAAGGTGACAACACTTTTCTTCGTGGTGTCCGGATGGTTTTCATAAAAGTCTGAATGATTGTTGATCAGGTTGAGGACTCCCAGGCCGAAATGGAAACGGTCATTATAAAGCAATACGCCGGCAGTCACATTTTTTGTTTTATCATATTCAAGAAGCCAGGAATCCACCGCCTTGTCACCCGTCCAGTGGGTTGTCATCTTCGTGCCATCAAGAAAATATTTATTGAAAGTCATGCCGGCACCCACGGATAATTCAACATCAGGAAAAATAATATGGTAGGCCGTAGAAAAGGAATAATTAACCCGTTTGGTTGGACCGGTAATATCCTGGAATAAATTGAAACCCGCTCCGAGTTTTCCCTTCCACAGGCGACTATGAAGCCCGAGTGATTGCGTTTCGGGCGCATTTTCAAAGCCAACCCATTGTTTCCGGTAAGTAATACGCGCGTCAATGTGACTTCTCGTTCCGGTGTACGCAGGGTTCAGCTGGAACAACAAGGAAGGGTAATTTGTATAATCGGGCAGCTGCTGGGCAGAAATTGCCAGGGAAAAAGCTGAAAACAGAAAAAATGCGATTAGCTTTTTCATCAGCGGACAATTGTAACAGATCTGTAAATTTTTGGAGAACCATCGCCCGGATCGAGTACATAATAATAAGTCGCTTCCGGTAAACGGTCGCCGTAGTTTGTGCCATCCCAGCTGTTGTCATAACCCGTTTTTGCGTAAACGAGCTGCCCGGTGCGTGTATAAACTTCCAGCCGGCAAAGTGGAAATTTGTGAATATTCCCAATGTAAAAAACATCATTCACATTATCACCGTTTGGCGAGAAAGTGTTATAAAAATTAAGTCCGTTGTCAGGTATGACAACCACCGTGACGGAATCATAATTTACACAACCATTGCCATCCTCCCCATAAAGTATATAAGTGGTGGTTACTACCGGCTCTACTGTCACAGGATTGTAGGAAGGATTGGAAATTCCCGCCCCGCCGAACCAGTTATACACTTGTGCTCCGGATCCGTTCAGAATGACACTCTGCCCTTCCAGTATAGTTGAATAACAACAGGCATCTACAAGTGGCAGCTGGTAGATGGTGATTGTTACCTGCGATAATTTGCTCGGGCAATTGGGAGAGGTAATGAGCAAAGAATAGGTAATGGTTGATGTGGTGCTTGTAATCGGACGCGGCGCTGTTGGATCATCGAGGAAGCTGGTGGGCGCCCATGCATAAGTAACGCCGCCATTAAAACTATTGTCGGGCGCTCCAAGCGTTACAGTCGGACCGGTACAAAGTGCTGTATCCGGGCCCGCATTGTACAGATAAATGGGATCCAGATTTATAACAACAGTATCCTTTGCCACTGCTCCTGTGTCATCTGTAACAGTCAGCACATACCAGACCGGAAAAGGAGGATTTACAACCGGGTTCGCAGCCGTAGTGCTGCTGATATTAATGTTGGGTGTCCAAAAATATGTGTAGGGAGCCTGGCCGCCGGATGCTGTAGGAACGCCTCCAAGTATTTTAGAGGTGCCGGGGCAGAGGGTTGTATCATTTCCTGCATTGGCAACGAGTGTCTGGGCAAATAACACTTGGGTGCAGCAGGACGCCAGTAACAAAAACAATAAACGTATCAATTATCTTTCCTTTTGAACATGTGTCAGGTCAAAGATAACGTTTGGTTCCTGATTTTTATTTTCCTTTTGGAATGCATCCTTCTTCAGGACGAAGATCTACAACACTCACGCCGGGATGCGATTTTGCATCGAACTGGAAGGATGCGTCCGTAACCTCGAGGTTCGGGGATAAAGTTTTGATCGAATAGGTGGTGGTTGACTGATCCTTATGCATGAAAATTACCGTAATGATCTGTTTTTTCAGCTTGTCGATCGTCAGCTTCACCGTATGATAATTTTTCTTATCCGGTTTTTCCGGGAAAAGATCGATCACCTGGACCACTTTTCCATTCAGTGTTTCTTCCTTCACGAATTTGTATTTAAAACCTTTTTCGTGAATGGTGAAAATATCATTCGGGGAAATAGAGTTTTCGTTTTTTCTTGCGTTGGGATCCGGCGCGCAATCAACCGTCACTTCTTTGTCTTTTTCGCTGAAAACCCAGGTTGTAATGCCATCATTGAAATACTCTTCTTTTTTGGAAACGCCTTTGATCACATTCTCAAGCAGAATTTTGTACCTGCCGGATTTCATGATGATGCTGCCGTTCTTCACGTCAGGCGTTCCGTTCGCTTTTTTCAGGGATATGCTGAAGCTGGCTGTAATGGAAGAATATGACTTTGCGGTTTTGCTGACATCATCGAGGATAGTCTTTGCCTTATTATCATAGTTCGGATCCACTTGTTTTGCAGCGGGAGGCTGAGCAAAAGAGTTCAGGGCAAAGAAGATTGCAGCTATTGTAAATAAAAATTTGCGTGGGGTGATCATGATTTGAAAAATCCTTTTGTGTTTGTCCTAAATTCCAAAAAGCGTTCCAAAGTTAAGATGATTCCCGCAGGTGGATAAACCAGGCAGTGAAATATTTACCGGGCTGTGAAGTTTTAACTTTACCTTAAATAGGGTATAAGGTTCTATTTGTTAATGTTTTACGAGGAAATAAGAATGCGAATTTCACAAAAAACAAGGAGTGATTTTTTCGCAAAATTTGGCTACAATAAATTTTCCTTTTTAATGCCCAATTTTTCTTCGAGGTTGAGCAGGTCTTTAATGAGAACCTCGCGCGCCCTGCTTCCTTCAAATGGCCCGATAATGCCCGCTGCTTCCAGCTGATCCACGATCCTGCCGGCGCGGTTATAGCCAAGTTTCAGCTTTCGCTGCAGGAATGATGCAGAACCCTGCTGATGAGTAACCACGATCCGCGCTGCCTCCTCAAACAATGAATCCCTATCGCCATCGGCAATTTCCATTTTTGCTTCACCATTTTCATCAATGTATTCGGGCAGCTGGAACGCTTCCGGGTAACCGCGCTGATTACCGATAAAGGTCGTGATCCTTTCAACTTCAGGCGTATCTACAAACGCGCACTGCAAACGGAGCAGGTCGTTGCCGGTTGAATAAAGCATGTCGCCTTTTCCGATCAGCTGCTCTGCGCCGCCGGAATCCAGAATGGTGCGTGAATCGATTTTCGAAGTGACGCGGAAGGCAATGCGTGATGGAAAATTTGCTTTGATCGTTCCGGTAATGATGTTAACCGAAGGCCGCTGCGTCGCGATGATCAGGTGAATGCCGATCGCGCGCGCCAGCTGCGCAAGCCGTGCAATGGGTGTTTCCACTTCCTTGCCTGCTGTCATGATCAGGTCCGCAAATTCATCGACAACGAGAACGATGTATGGCAGGTAACGGTGTCCGTTTTCGGGGTTGAGCCTGCGCTGGACAAACCGTGCGTTGTATTCTTTAATATTCCGCACCTGCGCGTCCTTCAGCAGGTCGTACCGCGTATCCATTTCGATGCAGAGCGAATTCAGCGTATGGATCACTTTTTTCGTATCCGTGATGATCGCCTCTGCGGAGTCCGGAAGTTTTGCGAGAAAATGCCGTTCGATCCGGTTGAACAAAGTCAATTCCACTTTTTTGGGATCGACCAGCACGAATTTGATCTGCGCCGGATGTTTTTTGTACAGCAGGGAAACGAGAATGGTGTTCAGTCCAACCGACTTACCCTGACCAGTCGCGCCGGCCATTAGTAAGTGAGGCATGCGCGCCAGATCGGCGATGAAAATCTCGTTCGAAATGGTTTTCCCTAGCGCGACCGGCAAATCCATGTTTGTGTTCTGAAATTTTTCTGATGCCATCAATGTGCGCATTGGAACCATCTCCGGATTCAAATTGGGAACTTCAATTCCAATGGTTCCTTTACCCGGGATCGGCGCGATGATGCGTATGCCCAGCGCAGAAAGGCTCAGCGCGATGTCATCTTCAAGGTTTTTGATCTTTGAAATGCGCACACCGGCCGCTGGAATGATCTCATATAAAGTAACCGTCGGGCCAATTGTAGCTCTGATCTTGTCGATCAGAATTCCATAATTGCCCAAAGTCTCCACGATCCGGTTTTTGTTTTGCGTGAGCTCTTCGGCGTTTACGTTTGGTTCTTTTCCACCGTCAGAACTGTCCAGCAGCTCGATTGAGGGAACCTGATAGCCGGGGAGATCGAGCGTTGGATCGTATTCACCGAATTCACGAACCAGATCGTCTGATTTTGCTTCAATTTCATCGACGCTCAACTCACCTGAATCTTCTTTTTTCTCGACGGTGAACTGGATCGAATCACCGCTTGTAAGATCAGCGCTTAAAGTATCCGGTTTCGGCTGCGCTTCCTTTCCGTTAAGATCCGTTTCCATTGGATTTTCACTCCACTCATCGCTGTTTTCTTCTTCTATTTCTGTCAGGTTATCCGGCGAAAGAGGAATTTCAACTTCACCTGTAACCGGAATATTTTCAAATTCCTGTCCGTTTATCA
>DATDOQ010000155.1:0-5259 GCA_035293205.1 Bacteroidia bacterium | reverse complement strand
ATAAAATTCTCCATATCCACTCATGACAGGTAAAAAGTAGTAAGGCCGCAAAGATATAACCGGAAAAAACGAAAATGCAAATCTTATCCAGAATCCTTGCTCCTTTACTACGTAAAAAAAATTTATTAACATACGTTGAAGAGACTTACGCTACTCTTCAACTCAATCAACTTCTAAACTCAACCAACTATCCAACTTCTCAACTAAACTACCTCTTAATCTCCGCCTTATTCAACGCCTTCTGATACTCCCGCGCATATTTCAAATGTTCGTCATATTCCTTGCTGAACTTATGTTTTCCTGTTTCGAAATCGGCGCACATGTAGATGAAATCACATTCCTGGTAATTCAACACGGCATCGATGCTCGATTGTTGAGGAATGCGGATCGGACCCGGTGGCAATCCGGCATATTTATAAGTATTGTAAGGTGAGTCAACTTCTAGATCGGCATTGGAAACTCGTTGAATGGAAAAATCTCCCAATGCGTAAATGACAGTCGGATCGGACTGGAGGCGAATGTTTTTTTTCAGGCGGTTCAGGTAAAGTCCGGCAATCAGGGGGCGCTCTTCCGGGTAGCGGAATTGTTCGGATTCCACTATCGAGGCGAGGATAACAACCTCCGACTGGGTCAGGTTCATATTTCGCGCTTTTGCTTTGCGCGCTTCGGTCCAGAATTTTTTGTATTCCTGTGTCATGCGTTCAAACCATTGTTCGGCGCTGGTATTCCAATAAAAAAAATAAGTGTCAGGAATAAAAAGCGTCATCACCGTTGACGGTATCATTCCGTAGCGTGAAAGATAACCCGCATCATTTAAAAGAAAAATAACCTGTGCAGAATCCGCTTCAAGCTTTGCGCCGACGCGGCCGGCAAGCTCTTCCTTCGTGCGGATCTGGTTAAGGGTGAAGCTGACCTTTTCCTGCAACCCTGCCCGCAGCAAATTCACCAGTTCCCGGTTGTTCATGCCGTCTTTGATCCGGTATCGGCCCGGTTTAGGGACGGTGAATTTTTTCAGCTTCGCGATCACCATAAATCCCGATGTGTCGCTGATTATTTTTTCGTCCGCCATTTGTTGCATCAGCTCCGGCATCGTGGTTCCGGTACGTATATAGAGAAAGTCTTGCTTTTTATCCGGCGTTTGAACCGATGGATTGAAATAGATCCGGTAAAACCAGAAGCCGCCTGCCGAGGCAAAAACAATCAGAATGATCACCATGAAAGTGAAAATTCGTTTCCAGATATTCCGGGGATTGGCGTTCATAAAATCCGTTACTGTTTGTTTTTGATCCTGATCTGGTTGACAATAATGCGTGAAAGTTCTTTTGCCGCGGCATTTTTTGGTTCACGGCGCAAAACTTTGTTCACCCAAAGCTGTGCCTGATCCGGCTGTCCGTGGTACAAAAATAAGCCGGCCATGTTCATCTGCGCCTGCGTATCATCGGGATCAAGCGCAAGCGCCTTCAAATAAAACGATTCCGCTTTTACATCCTGTTTTTCCAGCAGCCATAAATAACCCAGGCTGTTCAAAGCGGGAATATATTTCGGATACTGGTCAAGCACCGTTTGAAACTGGGCACGCGCCTCGAAGTTCTTTTGCTGCGCGGCAAGCGCTAAGGCATATTTATTTCTGAAATCAGGGTGAGAAGGCGCAAGGGCGACAGATTTTTTGTAAAAAATTTCCGCGGTGGCCGGATCACCGAGATGATAATAGGTTTCGCCGATCCGGTAAGCGGTCCAGGCATCCCCGTTTTCGGGCGAAGGGCGAATCAAAATGCTGTCGAGGACCAACGTGCGGCCAATCTGTTCGACTACGCTTTTCACCTGGATGTAATCATTTCTTAAAAAATGAAGGTGCACAAGATCGCTGAAATTTGCGCGTAGCTCCTGTAACGTACCCGCCGGCAGATATTTTTGGGCGGAATCGAGCAATTGCGGATCGTGACTGAATTTTTCAAATTGCTGGAGATAAGCTTTCGCGCGGATTGAAGCGGCTGGATTTTTTTCATTCACCGCGTAAAGTCCCACGAAACGGTGCAGCGCTTTTGCCGTCATTTCAGTTTTTGCAACAGGCTTGCGGATGAAATGATCGTGAACCGTAACATGCGGAATGTCGATCGAACCGGTGCGCGGCATATGACAGCTCACGCAATTATTTTGTGCGGCTGCAAGATGTTCCGGTGTGTCGCTGCAGGCGATGAGGCTGCTTTTGGAAGTGCCGGTATGATGGCAGCCGGAACACGAGGAATTAAAATGTTCATTATTCGTTTGTTTTACCGTTACGTGCGGGTCATGACAAGTGACGCAGGTCATCGCGTTTTTGTAAGGCCGAAGCGTTTGATCCGGGGCTGCGCTCCGCCGTGCCTCTGTTACCAGGAAACAAGGGCTCATCTTCAAACGCTCGGCATGTGAGGCCATGATGAATTCATCTTTCGTTCCTTCATAAACCGGCATAAAAACGGTCATCACATCCGAAAGGCTTTGACCAGGAAGAAAATCAAAAAACGATTTGCCGGGCTTCAGCACCGCGTTTCCCTGTAAATGGCAGCGTTGGCAAACATCAAATTGAAGTTCCGGCGAAAGTTTTCCCGGGTTGACAATGGTGTAGTCGATGTGTTTCGATGTGTCAACCAGATTGCCCGTCAGCTTTTCCTGAACATGCAGCGAACCCGGGCCATGACAGCGTTCGCACCCGATGCCATTGGGAATTTCCGTGTATTTGTTTTCGGAGCCGGCAACAAATTGCGGGATCGCGTTGTGGCATGTCATGCATTCCAGGCCGATCGGTCGGGAAAAGCGCGTATTGAAACCTCCTTCAAACCCGGGCGGCAGATCCCAGTGTCCGTCCTGGGTATAATAGGTCATCGGCATCTGGTAAACATATCCGTTCACGGCATACATATGCGAATTTGTATGCTGACCGGAACCGATGATGTAATCAATTTTTTCCGTGCGTTTATAAATGGTATCGTTTCCTTTCAGCCGGTATTCCGTAATGAACATGACAGAATCCCGGAAGTAACTCTGGTAATACAGATCGCGGTATTTATCATAAATGATTGATTTTTTTCCGCCGAATTGCGCGGCAGATTTTTTTATCGTCGCGTGATCGAAAGACTGGCCCATCCCCGTTTGAATAAAAGTCTGGTAAATCCCTTCATGACATTTCCGGCAGGCTTCCATGCCCACGTAAGTTACCGTTCCGGCATGATTCAGGTATTGGGGATTTTGAGAAGTGTCCGTCTTTTCTTTTCCATTACCGGTTTCATTTCCGCAATACGTAACTGCGAAAACAATCGCGAACAGCGCGCTAACGACAAAAAAAATGCGGAAACGTTTCATGGCGGGGGTTGCACAAATTTACGGAGGAAAACGAGATTTGGGTCACACGAGGGAATGTAACACCAGGAGATGTTCTTGTTTTTTTACTGAAATTGTGAAAAAGCGCTAAAACTGGAAATGCGTTCGGTTTATTACAAATGGAGATATTTCAGTCTTATTATGCGAATCGACATTTGAGCATTTATCCTCTGGATCACAGCCAATGAAGATTATCACATTCATCACATTAGCCAATTAGCACATTTATGCGCTGGCATGTATGCCTCGCGTACCCTCATCGGCACATCGAATCATCGGCACATCGAAAAATCTTAGTGCCCTTTCCTGACAAGCTGCATCAGCAGCTCATCCATAAACATATCACCCACGCGGATCCATTCTTTTTTGATGCCGGTGATCAGGAATTTATGCTTCTGAAAAAGTAAAATGCTTTCTTCGTTATTCACTGTAACGTTACAATAGATCTGGTGCAGGTGCAATTGGTGAAAACAATACTGGATTAATAAGGTCAACGCTTCAGAGGCATAACCTTTTCCGCGGTCTTCGCGGTTGGCGATAAGAATGCCGATTCCCGCGCGCTGGTGCTGCGGATCAAAATCGAAAAGATCGATTGCACCCACATCTTTGCCATCCTTCGTCGTGATCATGAGCCGCAATTGCTTGTTCGTATGCAGGTCGAGATGCGAAGAGGCGATGTATTGTTCGAGAATAAAACGCGAAAACGGGGCCTGCGTATGACTTGCTACCCAGATGCTCGTATCGTTTTCCCAGGAGTAAAGCAGATCAACATCCTGGGGTTCGAGTGCGCGCAGGCGAATGCGTTCACCGAGAAGAAGCTGTACCTGACTCATAGGATTAAAGGTAAAAAAAGAATTGTACGGCGGTGCTTTACTTAACGGCGCTGGTTGTCCGGCTTACACTTTTCCTGTCGCGTTCCTTTTTTTCCGCCGCCTTTATCGCTCCGTAGAGTATATCTATGGTGTAAGTCGCCAGTTCGAATTCTGTTTTGTCAAAATGCCGGGCAAAGGTTTTTCCAAGCGCGCCTGCTTTTGCTAATGTGGGAAGCAATTCGAAGATGAATTTCTCGTTCCCCACATGATCAGGATGCATGATGGTTACAACTTCGCGGATCGGGAAGAGACATGTCGCCTTGCTCGATACACGTTTATGGCGCCTGAATGCCTTACGAAACAAATTCTGCGCATCGTCATCAGTATAGCCGGAAGGCAATTTCCATTCAATAAAAAGCGTGGGAGTTTTTTTCCGGCGGATCAGCCCCAGCCATTTTGAAAGCGGTTCGTCGATGTGTTGTCCTTTGGCCGAAAGCGAATAGATCAGTCCACCAGCCAAGGTGAGCAGGTGCGGGGGTGAACGCAGCACATTATGCATGACGATAAAAACACCCTTGCGCAGCCGTTTACTCTCTGCAGGATAAATCGGGCTGAGGACAAAGCTCTTCAACGCTTTTTTGATTTTGTCGTGATGGCCGCGGGTTTGTTGCCACCCGTGATGGATTTTATTTCCTGGAAAATGCCAATGAACGTCAGGTGGTTCAGCGGGAACTCAAGAAATACATGCAGGAAGCTCAGCAGGAAAAGGATGTTAAAGCCGAGATTGTAATCATACAAATAAAACGCAACCGCGCCAATCCATAATACAGTAATTATTGCAAGTCGTTTTTTCGGAACATTATGCCATTTTATAATAGAAGTTTTCGAAAACCAGTTGAGATAATGATACGTGTAGGCGAATGCGATAAAGCGCATGATGATCAATCCGGGAATGGAAGAATAGGTGGCTGCGATCAGGGAACTGTATGCATTCTGGTCAGTTGGCGGATATTGAAATGTTTCGCTGTTCCAGAGATTCAATGAATAAAAATTCACCACCTGGAAATTTTCATAAGTCCGGTGCGCGTAT
>DATDOQ010000154.1:0-2697 GCA_035293205.1 Bacteroidia bacterium | reverse complement strand
CAAGATCAAGTTCAACACCCAACACCAGCTGACCACTAATTGAATCCCCGCTTAGTCTTAATTTTGCAGGTGCGAAAAAAGCTTTCCAAATCATTTTTCCAGGATAAAGATGTGGTGCTGCTGGCAAAAAAGCTGCTGGGAAAACGACTTTGCACAAATTTCGACGGAATTTTCACCTCAGGAATTATCACCGAAACAGAAGCATACGCAGGGATTGCTGATAAAGCCTCACATGCCTATGGCGGAAGATTTACGGATCGCACAAAAGTGATGTATGAAGCAGGTGGCACAGCGTATATTTATTTATGCTATGGACTTCACCACCTGTTTAATGTTGTGACGAACAAAAAAGGAACACCGCATGCTATTCTTATCAGAGCTGTTTACCCCGATAACGGAGTTGAACATATGCTGACAAGGCGTAAAAAGAAAAAACAGGATAAAACCCTTACTGCGGGGCCCGGAAGCGTGGCGCAGGCGCTGGGCATCACCACCAAATTTTCAGGCACTTCCCTGATGGGTCAGCAAATATGGATCGAAGACGCCGGCTTAAAAGTGGAAGCGAAAGACATCCTTGCCGGACCGCGGGTTGGGGTTGATTATGCGGGGAAAGATGCTGGGTTGCCTTACAGGTTTGTGTTAAAGAAAACGCTTTAGGTTGACAAAAACAGCAATTGAGCAATAAACAATAGGCAATTAAGCAATAAACAATAGGCAATAATACAATTGGCAATAAAATAAAAACAATGAGCAACCGATCGGCACTTCATTTCATTGCAAATTGTAAATTGCTTTATTGTAATTCCAATAAGTGATGGCTAAGCAACTTAAAAATTTATTGAACGTTGATTTCATTGCCGGGCTTTCAAAAAAGCTGCGCGAAACAGATCCGCATTTTAATACAGCCGGTTTTCAAAAAGCAGTTTTCAGTATTGACTGGAAGGCTATGGAATTAAAGGCGCGGATACGGCATGTAGCAATAGTAATGGGTAAATTTCTGCCTTACCCCTACCCAGCTCAAATAAAGATCCTGTTGAAAGTTGCTCCGGAAATCGGCGGATTGGGTGGACTGGTGTTTCCGGAATTTGTGGAAGAGTTTGGTTTGGAAGATCCAATTACTTCGCTCAATGCGCTGGAAATACTTACCTGTTATTCCAGCGGTGAATTTGCGATCCGGCCGTTTGTGCGAAAATATCCCGACGAAACGTTGGGACGCATTAAAATATGGACGAAACATTCCAATGAGCATGTCCGGCGATTATGCAGCGAAGGAATTCGTCCCCGATTACCGTGGTCATCCCCTTTACAGGAATTCAAAAAAGATCCGGCGCCGGTTTTAGAAATCCTGGAGCATTTAAAAAACGATCCATCAGAATACGTACGGCGGAGCGTGGCCAATAACCTGAACGATATTGCAAAAGACCATCCCGCCTTCGTATTGAAAACCGCGCAACGCTGGATTGGTAAATCTGCCGCCTCGGACAAACTTTTGAAACATGCCTGCCGCACGCTGCTGAAACAGGGAAACAGTGAAGCGCTGAAGATTTTCGGATTCAAAAAAGGCGCAAACGCCAGCGTAAAAAATCTACGCGCCCCTAAAAATAAATTGCGCATTGGTGAGCGACTGCCCTTCAGTTTTGAATTGCACAATGAATCCAGGTCCGTGAAACAGCTGCGCGTGGAATACATTGTTTATTTTCTGAAAAATAATGGAAGTCACGCAAAGAAAATTTTTCAGCTTAGTTCCAAAAAATTCAATCCCGGCAAAACCATTTTGAAACGCAGCCACAGCTTTAAGGATTTCACCACACGCAAACATTATCCAGGCGAACATCATCTTGCGATCGCCGTGAACGGGGTGGAGAAAATAAAAATGAAGTTCGTGGTACACCGGCTATAGTAAAACTCTAAGCTCCCCCCACCATTCTTCCCATTTTCCCATTCTTCCCATTATCACCATTATCCCCATTTTCCCATTCTTCACTCGTACCTTTGCGCCTATGACCGACCGCACACGCATCATACTTTCTTCCGGCAAGGATCAATCGCTCCGCCGTTTTCATCCCTGGGTATTCTCAGGCGCCATTAAAAAGATCAAAGGCCCGGTGGATAATGGCGACATCGTTGAAGTTTTTGATAATAAGGATCAGTACCTGGGTACAGGTCATTACCAGGATGGCAGCATTGCGGTCCGTATTTTCTCTTTCGAACAATCCGGAGAATATGGAAAAGAATTCTGGACGAATAAGATCCGGAAAGCGTATGCATACCGCGAAAGCATTGGGATAACAAATGATCCACAGACAAATGTTTACCGCCTCGTTTATGCCGAAGGTGATGGTTTGCCGGGGCTTGTGATCGATTATTACAATGGCGTGGCCGTTTTCCAGGCGCATTCCGTCGGCATGTTCAAGCAGCGGGATGATATCGCGGCAGCGTTGCAGGAATCACTCGGCAATAAATTGATAGCTGTTTATGACAAGAGCAGTGAATCACTACACCGGCCGGATATTAAGAATGAATATATTTTCGGAAGCGCGCCGGAAATTCACGAAGTGAAAGAAAACGGCAACCGTTTTTACATCGACTGGGAAACCGGACAGAAAACAGGTTTTTTCATTGACCAGCGGGAAAACCGCGCTTTGCTCGCGCAATACAGCAAGGGGAAAAAAGTGTGCAATACATTTTGTTACACCG
>DATDOQ010000153.1:0-2778 GCA_035293205.1 Bacteroidia bacterium | reverse complement strand
AATCGCGTGAATTCATCCGCCTCGATAGCACCTATTACATAGGGCATATGTACGACGGCGCGTTTAAATTTTACCGCGCCAGCGACAAGATCGGTTTTCAGCAGGTGATCGTTCCGCTGGAAAAAGCGTTCCGGCTGATTGAAAAAGATTTTGACGCGCAGCTCCGGACCCGTTCCAATGATGTGTATGTCTGGTTGCGAGTCAGTCAGCACCAGTCGGATTATTGTTCCATCGTTTACTGGCTGCAGCAGAGTTACCAGAATATTGAAATGCCGGACAAGGCATTCGAAGTGCTGTCGCATTTGCGTGACCGTAATCTTCAGTTTGAGACCGGCGTGGAATCGTATAACACGATGGCCTGGATTTACCATCGAAACCGGATGTACAAGCCGGAAAAATTTTCTTTCCTGAAAAATACAGTTGCCGCCAACGACAGCATGGCCCACTTGTATCTCGATTCCGCCATCATGAAATACCGGAACGACCTTGCGATTAATGTGGGGCTGATGGACGCTTCTTACCTCAACCAGCAATATCTTTTCACCTACCATTACAAAGCGATCCTGTTTGATTACGAGCTGAACATCGACTCGGCTAATTTTTATTATGATGTGCTGTTGCGCACCGGCTATTACAGCAGCAACAACTACGCAGAGTTCCAGTACACACAGGGAAATTTTCGTACTGCCGATGATTTTTTTCACGAGGCCGAATCGCGCGACGGCTCAACGGAAAAACGCACCAAGGAATATTTCTACATGCGCAGTCATCTCGACATTTACCGGGCAAGCCCGTGGGATGCGGATTCTTTATTGCGAAGGGTAATCGCCCGGCAGGGATCAACGCCGGGTTACGGCTGGCATTCGATCGGTCTGGCGCGCGCGCTGCAATACGAAGGCCTGACCGCCGAAAGCCAGGAAAAAGCCAATAAAGCGGCTTTGTTCGGGGAGTTGCATATTGGCACAACCTGGGGCCCGGAACAGTATAAAATGGGTGTGGCGACGCTGAATTATACGAACGCGTTGCGGTTCAAGCGGGAATACCGTTTTGAAAATGATGTATGGTGGTTTTGGCTGAACCCTTACAACTGGTGGAAAAGTAGCAATTATGAGCTGCGCGTGCAGGAGAACAAGCTTTACCTGCAAACCATGGTAGCAAACAATCCAGAGCGCGCGCAGGTGATCTATCCATTATTCACCTCGGAAAATCTTATCAATTTCGATGAAGTGTTGCATGTGATCCGCGGTTTCGGGACTGATTTTTTCATCCGCATTTATGAAGAAAGGCTGGAGAAGGATAAGCGGCCGCATATTAAAAAGTATTTCCGGTATTTTCTTGGTCGCCTGTATCTTGACAAAGGTGATGAAGAAAAAGCGCGGTTTTATTTTCACCAGGTGCTCAGCGATCCTGATCTCATGGATGAATATGAAAAATTATTGTATGCGCGCACTTGTGAGGGAATGGCGCTGGCTTCATCCGATGAAGAAGAAAAGCGGGAATGGGTCAATGAATTGTACCGGATTTATCCGCAGCTTGTTCCATTTACAAAAACCGACATAGAATTTCATCTCGCAGACACCGGCGGCGTGGAAGAAACAAAATCTGACTCCGCTGTTTTTTTTGCATGGCTTATTGGAATCCTGGGTGTGGCTACCTCTGCGGTTTTGTATTTCCTGGGACTGGCAGGAAAGATCCGGATAAAATTCTTCGCAATGCTTTTACCTTCAATAATTGCATTGCTTACCTGTATTTTACTTGTGGCCTGGAGTATTACGCATCAATCTTCCGATCCCGCCTCGCTGATGTTGACCGATCTGAAAAACTGCGACATAAATTTTACGGATAACGAAGACGCCATGTCCGTAAGCCTCGGCTTTACAAATACGTCTGGCGCCATGGAAATAAATTACCTCGTTATGGATGGCGGGAAGATTATGCAGAAAGGAATATTGCGTGTTCCGGCTGACCAGTATGACGAGGGCGGAAAGCTGCTTGCATACCGGTTATTTGGAATCAAGAAAAAGCAGACGGGCTATGAACCGGCGGCGAAACGCGCGAAAGAAGAAGAAGGAAAAGGAAAAGATAAGTCAGACAAGACGCCGGGGGCGTAAATCCAGTTCCGGCTGACTGTTCAAAAATATTCATTAGAAATAAATTGCGATTACTTAAAGCATGGTTTTTAATTTATCATAATCCAGCCTGGAAAAATGACGTGGATCGCGGGGGATATGCCGCAGAAAAATAATTTCGTCAAAAGGATACTTTGAGAGAATTTGCTCTCGTATTTTTCCACCTGTCTTTTTTTTAACTTCCGCAGCCGCAATAATTTTTCCATTGTGTTCTAAGATAGTTCCGGCAGTAACGCCATCAAGATTTCCTAACCAGCTTTCCCAGATAAAAGGCACGAGAAGCTTCCCGGTATTTTCATAGATCAATGTATTGCACCTGCCGCAAAGAAATAATTGGCCGTTTTCATCTCTAAATCCCGCATCTCCTGTCCTGTGCCATGTGGCTGTTCCGGTTTTAATTTTATTTCTTTTCTCCGCCGGTGGGTTGTTAATATATTGTTTCAAGACATGATTGCCGGTAACAACAATTTCTCCGACCCTATTAGGAGGTAACGCCATCTGGTTTAGTTCTTCTTCTCCGCATTCGATCGCATTATCAGTCAACGGAAGGATGATGATTTTTGTTCCATGAAAAGACAAGCCCACGGGTAATCCATTTTCCACATGTAATTCTGCCAGGTCAATTGCGGAAATACTGCTGATTGGTTCC
>DATDOQ010000152.1:0-11807 GCA_035293205.1 Bacteroidia bacterium | reverse complement strand
GGCGCAGTTTGATTTTATTTACGACCGGACCGTTACCATCAATGGCGTTTCCAAAGGGTTTGCGATGACGGGTTGGCGCGGGGGAATGATGGCAGCCCCGAAATGGATCGCGCTTGCCTGCGACAAAATGCAGGGACAATTTACTTCCGCCACCAGTTCCATTACCCAGCGCGCGATGCATGCCGCTATGGAAATGGAACCTGCAACCACCCACCCGATGCGCGATGTGTTCGGCCGCCGACGCGACCTGATCCTTTCAGCACTGCGTGAAGTACCCGGACTGAAATTGAATGTTCCTGACGGCGCGTTTTATGTTTTTCCGGATGTGCGGGCTTATTTTGGCAAACGTTCGGGCGATACCGTGATCAAAAACGCGACTGATCTTTGCATGTACCTTTTAGATAAAGGCCATATCGCCATTGTTCCCGGCGCTGCATTCGGGGATGATAATTTTGTGCGGATCTCTTATGCGACCTCCGACGATAAGCTGGTGGAAGCTGTGCGAAGAATAAAAGAGGCGCTGGGGAAGCTTAGCTGAAAAATAATTTCTGTTTGGAAGCGGATCTTTTGGATTTGTTCAATCCTTCATTTTACCTGAGCGCTTGCCCAGCGATCCAAGCCCATCAATAATCAAACGAAACACATCGAAATACAAGGTGATCGCCAGCACAAACGACATCATCCAAAGAACACCGGTGTTGACCCAGAAAGTGTCGTAATATTTTCCAAAAATCTTTTTACGGGGCGCGAAGAAATGGGAATTTCCCACATTTGACTCATACGGCTCAAGAAAAACAGG
The DNA here is from genome assembly GCA_035293205.1 of Bacteroidia bacterium. Lineage (GTDB taxonomy): Bacteria > Bacteroidota > Bacteroidia > Palsa-965 > Palsa-965. The sequence continues at coordinate 11,008 of DATDOQ010000152.1, read as the reverse complement.
ATCCGCCCGCTGGATCAGCACATTTTCCTGCTCGATGATCTTGTTGAATTCATTCGCGTTCCGCACCAGATCGGAAAGGCTTTCATTCATGTATTCATTCTTCAGCTTATTGAAACGCTGCTTTTTTGCTTCCGCTTTTTTCGGATCAGCATCCGATGTTTGCTCATGAATTGATTTGTCGCGCGCGTCGTTATTGGAATTAAAGACCTTGATGTAGATCGAATTCACCAGGGTGAGATAGTTCCGGAAATCATTGGCGTAAGTGCTGCCGTCTGATTTTGGCGTGCCAAACATTTCGGCGCGGATCACGCTGACCTGCTTCTTGTTGTCTTCCAGTTGCTGTCTCAGCGAAGCGCCCAGCGTATTGATTTTCCGCCGTTCTTTTGAGGAAAGCTCCATCAAGCGGTTGTAATCATTCTCAACTTCAGTCCGGATCAGGTTGATATCGGTGATCTGTTCGGCAGCCAGGGAATCGGCATACGTTTTCAACATGCCTTTATGCGCGTTTGCAAATGCAGCGGCAGGAATGGATTTCGCGTTCGTTTCGCATTTGTCAATTTTACCGCGCAGGTGGGGGATCCAGTAATTCTTCCGGAAATCCGCCAGGCTCATCATTTCATCAAATTTGTAAAACTGCTTTTCGTATTCGTTATCCTTAAACTGGTTCACGGCAAGCGCCTCGAATGCCCAGCGGGAAGCCATTATTTCGCCCGCCACCGGAACCGTTCGCTGCGAGGTGATCGTAGGATTTAATTTCTCAAACTTCACGATCACACCGCTCAGCAGGAGTTGTGGAATGATCAGGAACGGAATAAGAATATAAATGGTAACAGCCGAATTGAAAGCGGAAGAAATATTAAGTCCAAGCATGTTCGCGAAACAGGAAGTCGTAAAAAGCACCAGCCAGTAATCGACCCACATTCCCTTGATGTCCAGGACAAGATTGCCGACCAGCACAAACGTGAAGGTCTGGATGGCGGAAAGCACAAACATGATCGTGATCTTCGAGGCGAGATAGCTGGAACGGCTCAGGTTCAGGAATGATTCACGCTTCAGGATCTTCCTGTCTCGGATAATTTCTTCCGCCGAAACCGTGAGCCCGATAAAGAGGGCTACCACAACCGACATGAAAATATACGCGGGCAGATTCTCGTTCTCGCGGAAATTATAACCGAGCTTATTGGATACGTCTGTATTGAAAAAACGGACAAGGTAAGACAGGATGAAAGCAAGAACGGGCGCTTCGAGCAGGTTGATCACCATATACTGCGTATTCGTCAGCTTCGAACGCACATCCCTTGTCATGAAGACCATCATCTGCTTGAGGCGTCCCGGAATGTTGAAAGTGCTTTCCGGATCTTCATTAGATGGCGGGATCTTTTCCTGCTTTTTTTCGATATGCTCCCTGTAAAACTGGTTCCATTCCGGTGGCGAAACTTTCCGGCTACGCGTCAGGTTGCCATATTCATCAACTACTTTTGATTCGATAATGTTAAAGATCTGCTCCGGGTTCACATTACCGCAGGCCGGGCATTCGCTTTCATTGCTGTTCACATGGTTGACCATCGTTTTAAAATAGACAACCGCGTCCACCGGGTTACCGTTGTAAATCGGGTAACCGCCGTTATCAAGGATGATCAGCTTGTCGAACATCTTAAAAATGTCGGATGATGGTTGATGAATTACAACAAACACAAGCTTCCCTTTTAGCGCCAGCTCCTTCAACAAATCCATGATGTTCTCCGAATCACGCGAAGAAAGTCCGGAAGTTGGTTCGTCCACAAAAAGAACGGAAGGTTCGCGGATCAATTCGAGCGCAATATTCAGGCGTTTTCTTTGTCCGCCTGAAATGGTTTTTTCCAGCGGGCTTCCCACCTTCAGGTTTCGCGCTTCATACAGACCAAGATCTGAAAGCAGATCATCAACAATTTTCGTGATTTCCGGGTCGCCGAGATTTCCAAAACAGAGCTTGGCGTTATAAAAAAGATTTTGAAAAACGGTCAGCTCTTCGATGAGCAGGTCATCCTGTGAAATGTGACCGATCACACCTTCTATCTTGTCTTTTTGCGTATGGATATTAACGCCATTGATCAGCACTTCTCCTTTCGTCGGCGCTTCATTGCTGTTCAGCACATTCAGCAACGTCGATTTACCTGCGCCGGAACCTCCCATAATGCCGATCAGGCGCCCGGACTCTTCATGAATATTAACGCCACGAAGACCGAGGTTTCCGGTTTTGAACTGATATTCAATGTCATTTGCATTAAAAGTAATCCGTGAGCGGGTCTGGCTGCTCATGAATGCGCTGATAATATCGCTGTAATAAATGGGCTGAACCTTGGAGCTGCGCAGCGAAGATCCCGGAGTGAGGATATACACTTTATTGAGCAGGATTGTCTGTCCGTTCAGGTTGAGCTCAGCTTCACCGGAATAACGGCAGGCGTACATGCTCACGCTCGGAATATAAAGCACAACAAGCACACCTTTGCCAAGCGTTTCGGAATAAATATGATGCGCTTTCGAATACTTATTTTCCTTGTTTGTGTCAATGTGCAGCAGTTCGGTGACATCGGCCATTTCATGAACATCCTTTTCAACAAATTCCCGCATCAGCAAAAACTCATCGCTGTCGATGTTGAAAGTTTCAGAAACTGTTTGCACGAATTCCAACTCCTGTTCAGAAATTTCGTAGCTGGAATGGATAAATTCGATAAGCCGAATGAGCACGACTACTTTCTGCTTTTGCGTCAGCTCTTCATTGATCTGCGTACAGATACGAAGAACTTTCACCGAATTCAGGGAAGTGCGTTTTGCCGAGCCGTCTTTGCGTTTGGAAACCTGGTGATGCTGTTCGAGGAAATCATCAAACACCGCGAGATACTGATCCACAAGCTCCTGGTTGAGCTGCTGCTTCAGAAAGGATTCCACAATTCCCCTGCTTGCAGAAGTGACGCCATCCACCTTCGCGATTATAGCGAAGAGCTGCATCAGGGCTTTCAGAATTCTTTCACTCATATGATAGGGTCAGCCAGAACAGGCCCGTAAAATTAGAAAAATTAGTTACAAAAAAAGCCCCGCAAAAACGGAGCCTTTTTTATCCCTGTTTGGGTCCTCCTGCTACTGTTTAAATCCAATGAGAACGACTGCACAGCCTGATTCCTTGCCCGAAGCGCGGTTGAGAGACGCTTCAATGATAACCTCCACCGTTGAGTTCACTTTAAAATCCCAATAGGGGGCATAGTTATGCTGGCTGTTTGTAAAAATGAGAAAACGTTCGCCCGTTGCAGGGTCGTACGAATAAATTGAAAAAACGAGGTTACCTTCGGTGAACCCGCTCCCGGCTGCGATGCGGTAACTGCTCCCGGCGAAAAAAGTTGTATGGAATTCGGCATTCTGTCCGGAAAGAACCAGCGCGCGGTACGTTTGCCCGTCAGAAACAAAAGGCGGAACAATATGTTTTGCGCAAAGGCTTACCGTAGAGTCGCACTGTGCTGCTGCCGGCTGATGAAAAGCGCATATGACTGCGAGCAGAAAAACGCTTATTAAAAGTTGCTTTTTCATGGAGGCGGCAAGTGTCATTTAGTAATGTAATTGCGCAATTCGGTCACCTTGTACAGCAGCGATGTTAACAGACTGGGCGATATTTTCACTTCTGTTTTGCCGTTGATGCTGGTCACCTTATGCGCTTCATCATTCGTAGGTTCTGCAAAGGTGTATTTTATTTCAACTTTCTGAAACTCCTGGTTGAGCTCATCGAAATATTTGATCAGCTCTTTGTATTCCGGTTTGTTCGTTTCGCGCAGTAAATTCAGGATGCCTTCTGCAGTGCTTTTTTGTTCGCCGATCCGGACCGAAATGGCATCTTCCGGCTTTTCCTTGTAAACGTTCAGCGCGAACCACATGCTTTCAACCCAACCGCCCGCAAGAATCAGCGCCGCTGTGTTGTCCTGCTCGCTTTCACGCAGGAACTGATCGCTGCGGCGGTAGGCTTCACCGACAAGAACGAGGATGGAATCCTTTCTTCCTACATTATCATTAAAACGTTGCATGAGCGACTGGTCGAAGCTGCCTGTAATTTTCAACTGCTCGCCGAGGAGAACAACCGTTCTGTAATATTCCATCGCGTCACCCGTATTTTCATACATCGTGATGTAACCAAGGTCGGCGCCATAAACTCCCAGGTTCAGCGCGCGTTTCATGGCATCGGAATAAACAGAAAGATTTGCCGTTGCGTTCAGCATGCCTTTATTGTACAGCGCGCCGCTGTTTTTGATCAGCGTTGCGATCTGCACTGGTGAAGGAACCATAAAACTCTGGCCTTTGATGCGCAGGCCGGTATTCACTTCAAGCGAATCACCACCAGGCGTGTCATTGCCATTTTCATCATTCCCGCCACTACATGAAACGGCCGCGATTGCAACGATTCCAAGGCTAAACTGTATTAATCGGAAATTAAACCTCATCTGATAGGAAGGCTTCAGGTTTTTTTAAGGACGGCGCAAGTAAGAAAAAAAAAGGGAGTTTTCAAAGTTGAATTATGACATAATCCACACAAAAAGCCATTTTATCGCTGAAAAGCAACGTTTTCGCGTGGAGCGAAGTACGAAATACGAAATTATACAAAATATGAAGTACGAAATACGAATTATGAAGTATGAAAATGTAGGAATACGATTTGGGAATTACGCAGCCATTTGCACTTATTGCTTCTATACCTATTACCCAATTTTCTCATTTATCCGCCGAAGCTTCAGCGAAGGTGGATTTTCCCATTCCTTCATTGCAACATTGCAATATTGCAACATTGCCTTATTGCCACATTGCCACATTGCCTAATTACCACATTGCCACATTGCCTAATTACCACATTGCCTTTTCCTATTGCTTATTGCTTAAGGCCCATTATCTTAGTCGCAAACTAATTGCAAGTGAAAAACCGCCCTTTAATCACCCTCATCACCGTTTTTTTCTTCTGGGGATTTGTAGCCGCCTCAAATACCATTCTGCTCAGCCTTTTTAAGAAAAATTTCGAGCTTACCCAGTTCCAGAGCCAATTAGTGGACCTTGCCTTTTACATGGCTTATGCAGTGGGGGCGCTGATTTATTTCACAGTGTCCTGGTCGAAAGGTGATCCGCTGAATAAGATCGGTTATAAAAAAGGACTCATCATCGGTCTCATCATCTCCGCGGTTGGCGCGCTTGGATTTATACCGGCGCAAATGATGGAATCGTACTGGATGATGCTGACTGCCCTCTTTGTCATCGGTCTTGGATTTGCCTTGCAGCAGATTGTCGCGAATCCATACGTCATCGCGCTTGGCGATCCGTCAACGGGCGCGCACCGTGTGAGCCTGGCGGGAGGTATCAATTCTTTCGGCACAACCATCGGTCCGCTGTTGCTGGCAATGGCGGTTTATGGTAATGTTTCAGAAACCACTACCTGGCTGGAAACGAATGGGAGCAGGACGGAAATTCCGGTCACTGTGGAGCGCACGACGGGAAAATCGGAAGTGGCGCGGGCAAAAATCATCCATGAAGGCCCGGTGAATCTTCTTGAAGACGATTATTACCTGCTTTATGTGAATAAGCATGTCAATTTTTTCAGCGCTGTTTATGGTTCGCTCGTAGATGGCGGAAAAGGCGGAATTATCCTTGCCAATGAAACGGATTCCGCCACGGCCAATGCTGTTGCTGAACTCAAAACGCGGTTTCCCGGCGCGCGCATTCCCATTTTAACCACGAGTATTGAAGAGGCAAAACGAATCGAAGCAGCTAAACAACCGGTTCTCGAAGTAAAATATTTTGGCGTGGATGCCGTGACAGTTCCCAGCCTTATTCTTGCCGGCGCATTCCTGTTATTTGCATTGATATTGGGGTTATCGGAATTGCCTCCCGTAACCAACGCTGAAAAGATCAGCGGTGATCTCGGTGCGTTCCGTTATCCACAGGTCTGGCTGGGCATGCTGGCGATCTTTGTATATGTAGGCACGGAAGTTACCATACAAAGCAACCTTCCTGAATATATGCGAAAAATGTTCGGAAGAGAGCCCGGAACCACCGTGCATTTTATTTCACTCTACTGGGGCAGCCTCATGATCGGCCGCTGGGTTGGCGCGCTGACAATCTTTAACCTGAAGGGGATTGTAAAAATCCTGATGACATTAATTGTTCCCCTCATTGCTTTCGGAGTGATCCTGCTGGTGAATTATATCAAAGGCAGTCCGATGGATGAGCTGTTAAGGTATTTGCCATTTATCGGAATTGTCATTGCCGGATTTTTTGTTGCCGCGGAAAAACCTGCGCGAACGATGATCTTATTCGGACTGATGGCGGCTGTGATGATGCTTGCCGGCATTTTACTCAAAGGAGAATGGAGCACGTATTGTTTTGTCAGCGGCGGACTTTTCTGTTCAGTGATGTGGCCCTGCATTTTCAGTCTTTCCATCGCCGGTCTCGGAAAATACACGAGCCAGGCATCGAGCCTGCTCATCATGATGATCCTGGGCGGCGCGCTGATACCTCCGTTGCAGGGTCGCCTGGCTGATGGCGCAGTTGGAATTCACAATTCGTACATGATCCCGCTTTTCGGCTTCCTCTACCTTGCATGGTTTGGATACGCGGTGAAGAAAACGCTTCAAAAACAAGGGATCAATTATGATACTTCGGTTGGTGGAGACTGAACTTTGGCAGTACGCACTTTTGGGTTAAGGTGACGAAGCCAGGGTGGTGAGGGGGTAAAGGTTATGTATTTTTTACTTTTCCTTTGTGACCCTATGTGTATGCCTCTGTGTTCCTTTGATCCTTTTTATAAAATGCTGACATAGCACTAAATTTTCCACCCAAGAACCCGGTTCCGGATACGATCCTCCGTGCAACTCCGTGCATACCTCCACTTTACCTCCGTGGTTTTCTTTAAAACAGTTTTGCAAGTGTTGAATGGATTTTTGAAAAATCCGGGATCTCGCTGGCATTTTCGAGAATTTCGGCATAACGGATGATTCCTTCTTTATCGATCACAAAGGCCGAACGTTTCGAAACGCCGCGGTGGTTCAGGCTGAATTGCTCATAAAAAGAATTGTAGGCTTTGCTCGTTTCTTTGTTGAAATCGGACAGAAGCAGGAAATTTAGTTGCTGGTCTTCTTTATAGCGTCTCAGCGAGTGCACCGAATCCACCGAAATTCCGAGCACCTCCGCATTTGCTTTCGCATAACGCGCTAAATCGTCGCGGACGCCGCATAATTCTTTGGTGCAGGTGCCGGTGAAAGCGAACGGAAAAAAAAGAAGGAGCACATTTTTCTGACCTTGATACTGGCTCAGACGTGTTTCCTCTTTGTTAGTGTTATAGAGATTAAAATCGGGTGCGGGGTTGCCTGTCATTAGATGTTTTTTTTTAAATATATGTTATATGGGCATCACTAATAACCCCGCAGGATGCTCAACTTAAAGGAGGATTTTGAACTGCGCAACCAACGAAGTAATGGTAGGTTATTAGAGATGCCCTTAAATAATCTTGCTCAAAATTAAGCGGTTTATTACAACAATACTACATAACGCGTCCCTGGTTTAGATAGCATAGTGCGTTATTGCTAAAATTTTAAATGAAAAAACTCTCCGCAGGCGTGAAAAACTAATAGATAACGACCCGTACTGTCGATTCATTTTCGTTGCCGCGCAGACGAATGAAATAAACTCCCTGTCCATAAGCCGCCATGTCAAATGTCTTATTGTAAGTTCCGCTGAATCCCGGCAGCGCTTCGGAATAAACTATTTGCCCGAGCATGTCATGAATTTCCAGCGTGTAATTATCGTTTGTAGCTGTAAACGTAAGCTGGAAACTGCCGTTTGCCGGATTCGGAAATACAGAAATAAATGAAACCGTATTCCCGGCGCTGTCAACACCGGTTACCATTACGGGCGCAGATTGTGCCGAACCGCATCCGGCCGAATCGAATACCACCACCGTATAACTTCCGGATTGTACCGGATTATGCGATTGTCCTGTGGCTCCAGGGATTGGGTTTCCATTCAAATACCATTGGTATGAGGACCCGGTAGCAGAACAAACGAGCACATTACCGATGACGAAAATTGTTGGTGTTGCCGGCGCCGTATTCACCGTGATAGTCTGTGTGTAAGTACTGCTGCCATTTGCATTTGAGATCGTTAATGAAACGGTATACGTGCCTGCAGTGCTCCACAAAACATTCGAAACGTTTTGTGTGGTTGCGGAACCGGGTGAGCCGCTGGGAAAAGTCCAGGTCCAGCTCGTTGGTCCTCCTGAAGAATTATCCGTAAAATCCACTGTTTCACCGGCGCAAATTGTATTTTGAGAGCTGGTAAATGACGCGACAGGAGGGATTGGACAGATATGATGCGACATTGCACCAGGGCCGCATGAATTTGCAATTTCACTTTTTGCCTGAACAAAATCTCCCCCGTCCTGATCATTAATACCGAGTGAGCGATTGGTAGCACCATTTGTAAGCGCATAATGCATGATTGTCCCGTTATCGATAACGTGACCTAACAAATGTCCATGACCTAATTCATGCACCCCCACAGATTCAAAATCATACTGATTCATGTTTGGTGTAGCCGGACCAAATTGCCAGGTATCCGGAGAAATATTACTACCCTCATCAAAAATAATATCGAGTTCATCAACGTACCATATATAGGGGGCGGTTCCGCATCCACTCCAATTAGCCCAACATATTCCAAGGATCCCGGCTGGAAGAGGATTCGTGTTATCAAAACAAATCACATTTGTACCATCAGCTACAGCGTCATTAATGCTCGTAGTTGATCCGATGACCCATTCAATGCCGGTGCCGCATCGCCATGTATCAAAGGCTCTCATAAAACAAGCTTTTGCCGCTGCATTGGCGTCAAATCCCGTATTCATATGCCAGGTATAACCACCCGCGCCATTTGAGTTGACATGATCCGTCTGAAGTGAACTACCGCCATAAGGAATATTCAAGTGTGTGTAAGAAACAGTCAGCGCGGATACACTGGTGGTTGTAGACCCTTGTGATACCCGTATAGTGCCAGTCCCTGCGTTTTCCGGAACCTGTACCGTAATCTGGGTATCAGACCAGGTGAGATATTGACTGGCAATCGGAGAAATATAGCTTGACCCTCCGTCGTCCGCATTTTTAAAACCCACGGTTCCCGAACCCTGGCTTGATCCAAAACCATTTCCGTTTATTGTCAATACGTCACCGGTTCCTCCTCTCAGCAAAGACGGAGAGAATCCGGAAATTGAGGGACCACCCAGCTGTTCATTTCCATTCCCTTCTATACTGTGAAAACTATATTCTTTAACCGTTTTATAATTTTCGAAAGAGGGAGACAGCACCACATTGTAAATTTCATTTTCAATATCCTGGTAAGTTCTGAACGGATCGGAAGCTGTCTGTGTTTCGACATTATACTTAACGAATCCCTGCACGGATGCATATGCTTCGTATTGAGAAATGGCGGAGCGGGATGGCGGAAGTCCTTTCGCTCTGGTTACCGGTATGCATGTAAACACGCCAATATCCCCTACGTTCAACTCCAGTTCCGGTTCTGCGATGATGCGATATAAATCAACGGTTCCGCCTTCTGTAATGATTTCGATTTGCGATGGCATTTCCGCTCCCCGGAATATCTTATAAACTTCGATGGTATTCGAAGTATAAATCATATTGTGGATGGTGTTCCAGTAGGAATTCCTTGCAATTACTTCTCCTTCGACGATCAGATTGGAAGAAATAGCGCGTTGCTGCAGGGGAATTTCGCGAACCATACATTGTGCGCCGGAGGTCAGGTAAAATAGTGCACAGAGAAGCGTAAACAGAATTCTTTTCATAGTTGTGTGGTTGATTTTGAGGCCGATATTATTCGCTAAAATAGTGCGGGATTTATTAAACCCAAATTTTTTCTCCAATTGCCCCCGGGGCGAATACTCAATAGCTTATGACCCGAACGTTTGTTTCGTTTTCGTTACTGCGCAAACGAATGATATAAACGCCATGTCCATAAGCCGCCAGGTCAAATGTCTTATTGTAAGTTCCGCTGAATCCCGGCAGGGCTTCCGAATAAACTATTTGCCCGAGCATGTCATGAATTTCAAGCATGTAATTATCGTTTGCTGCTGTAAACGTAAGCTGGAAACTGCCGTTTGCCGGATTCGGGAATACAGAAATAAATGAAACCGAATTCCCCGGGCTGTCAATACCGATTACCATTAAGGGTGCAGATTGTGCAGAAGCGCATCCGGCCGAATCGAATACCACGACTGAATAATTTCCGGATTGCGTGGGAGTGTATGATTGCGCTGTGGCCCCAGGGATCGGGTTGCCATTCAAATACCACTGGTAAGATGCCCCGCTAACGGAGGAAACGAGCACATTGCCTATTTGGAAAATTGTTGGAGTAGCTGGTGCAGTATTCACAGTGATTGTCTGCGTATAGGTGCTGCTGCCATTTGCATTTGAGACCGTTAGCGAAACGGTATAAGTGCCTGCAGCGCTCCACATGACATTCGAAACGTTTTGTGTAGTCGCGGAACCGGGCGAGCCGCCTGGGAATGTCCAGGTCCAGCTGGTTGGTCCTCCAGTAGAATTATCCGTAAAATTCGCAGTTGCGCCAGCACATATAGTTGATGAAGAAGTGGTAAAAGCCGCGACCGGAGCAGGTGAAGTAACCATTACGGGTGCAGATTGCCCAGAGCCGCAACCGGCATTGAAAACCTCCACGGTATAAGATCCGGATTGTATGGCGGTGTGTGATTGCCCTGTTGCTCCCGTAATCGGGCTTCCATTCAAATACCATTGGTAAGATATTCCGGAAACGGAAGATGTAAGTACATTGCCTGCTACTGTAATTGTTGGCGTTGCTGGCGGAGCAACAACAACAATATTGATGGTCGCCGTATTGGTACATCCGTTCGAATTTGTTCCGGTTACGGTATAAGTTGTAGTGGCCGTCGGACTGACGGTAACAGAAGAGCCGGGAAGAT
>DATDOQ010000151.1:0-3319 GCA_035293205.1 Bacteroidia bacterium | reverse complement strand
GATCGGGTTGAGCTGGATGATCACCGGCGGATTAAGCTCCGAAGGACTTGCGGTTACAATTACATCATCGAGGATCCATCCGTAATTACTGTTCGATCCGTTATTATTAATGTCACTCAATTTAAACCGGACTTTTACCTGCGCCGCGTTGGAAACGAGTGAGGAAATATCAAACTGCTCATGCCACCACCAGGTGTTGTTTGGCACGGCAGAATTATTTCCGGGTACCCAGGCGCCCGAATAGGAGTTGGAAGCAAACCGGTTGCCCATTGTCGCGAATGCAGCCACGCCGAGGTATTCATTCGCAGTGAGCTGTGTCCAGGTAGTTCCGTTGTCATTTGAAACTTCCACGGTACCGGCATCATTGAATTCTATTTTGCAGATCTGCTCAAAGTCCAGCAACACGAAAGAATTTCCGATCGTGCTGAAAGCATTGGTAGTTAAATAACTCGCGGTCGAGGTTGCAACCTGGTTCCTGTAGCTGAAACTGCCTGAAACCTGCAGCACACCTTCTTGTCCCCAGGTCGGTGATCCGGATGAAGCCACCGAATCGGCCGTTTCAAAATCTTCGTGGAATACGATTGTCTGCGCATTCATCGCGCATGCGACGATAAGTGCGGAAAAAAGTAGCGTAATTTTTTTCATGATTTTGCCTTTGTTTCAATCTGCCCTGACTGTCAAATATAGGAAAAAATGATGGTCAAAGTGTGCTGGAATTGATTGTGAATAAGGGGTTTTGGGATTATAAAGTTGACAGTAAATGCAGTAGTCAGTAGTCAGTATGACTATGCCTGAATAGCAGGTAAAACTTTCAAAATTGATCACGACCGACTTTCTGACTACTGACTACTGACTACTGACTATTTGTTTAATCGTACTTTTGCCAGAGTTTCTACAATCAATGAATAAAGCAAATGATCCGAAACTTCGCTCCTGGATCGAGGTACGGGCAGGAAGCGATTTTCCAATACAGAATCTTCCTTTTGGAATTTTTAAAACCAGCCAGCGGGGTCCGCGCGTTGGGGTTGCCATCGGTGAATATATTCTTGACCTCGCTGCGGTTGCTGAGTTCGGATATTTTGATGCGCTGCAGATCGACAAAAGTGTTTTCAGCAAACCGGCGCTGAACGATTTTATCGCGCTGGGAAAACCGGCGTGGCAAAAAGTCCGTGAGCGCGTTTCAGATCTGCTTTCCGAAAAAAACAAGGCGTTGCAAGCGCAGGCCGAGGCGCGGGCGCAATGTCTTGTGGAAATGAAAAATGCTGAAATGCTTTTGCCGGTCAGCATCGGCGATTACACGGATTTTTATTCGAGCATTGATCATGCGACCAACATGGGCAAAATGTTTCGTGATCCGGCGAATGCGCTATTGCCGAATTGGAAACACATTCCTGTCGGTTATCATGGTCGCGCTTCATCGATCGTAGTTTCCGGTTTTTCTTTTCATCGCCCGAAAGGCCAGTTAAAACCTGCTGATGCAGAAGCGCCGGAATTCGGCCCGACAAAACTCCTCGACTTCGAGCTGGAAACCGCGTTCATCCTCGGCAAACCCACCAATCTAGGGGATTCTATCGCGACCGGCGATGCCGACGATCATATTTTCGGAATGGTCTTGTTCAATGACTGGAGCGCGCGGGATATTCAATCCTGGGAATATGTTCCGCTCGGACCTTTCCTTTCTAAAAATTTCTGTTCGGTCATGTCGCCGTGGGTAGTTATGCTCGATGCGCTGGAACCATTTCGTGTTCCGGGCTATAAGCAGGAACCTAAAGTTCTTCCTTATCTCGCTTATACCGGGAATAAAAATATTGACATTCACCTCGAAGTATCCATTCAGCCACCGAATGTAGAAGCGACCGTTTTGACGCGTTCCAATTATAAATACATGTACTGGACCATGGAGCAGCAGCTGGCGCATCATACCGTTAATGGCTGCAACGTAAAGGTCGGTGACCTCATGGCTTCCGGAACGATCAGCGGACCGGACGAAGGTTCCTTCGGCTCCATGATGGAGATTACCTGGCGCGGAACAAAACCGCTGAAATTATTTGACGGAACTGAAAGAAAATTTATTAATGACGGGGATACTGTCATTCTGAAAGGTTATGCAGAAAAGGATGGTGTGCGGATCGGTTTTGGGGAATGCGCTTCAAAGGTTCTTCCCGCAAAATAAAATGGAATTGCGTAACTTCATGGTTCCAATACCCCGTGTTGTAATATGGCAGAAAAAGAAGCTCCCCCGGTTATCGATTTAGAGCTTGAACGGAAAGAAATTCTCAAACGTTACCGGAATCTTTTAAAGGCATGTAAACGAAAGCTGGAGGAAGGCGACAAGCAGCTGATCCGTAAAGCATTCAACGTGGCGCTCGAAGCGCATAAGGACATGCGCCGCAAATCGGGCGAACCCTATATTTACCACCCGATCGCTGTGGCGCAGATCGTTGCCGAAGAGATCGGGCTGGGCACCACTTCCGTGGTTTGCGCATTGCTGCACGATACGGTTGAAGACACAGACATTTCGCTGGATGACATCAAGGGCATGTTCGGCGAAAAGGTCGCGAAGATCATTGACGGCCTGACAAAAATTTCCGGCGTTTTTGACCAGCAGACGAATTCGTTGCAGGCGGAAAATTTCCGGAAAATGCTTTTGACGCTTTCGGACGATATCCGCGTGATCCTCATCAAGCTTGCCGACCGGCTGCACAATATGCGCACGCTCGATTCGATGAAGCGCGACAAGCAGCTGAAAATTGCTTCGGAAACACTTTACCTCTATGGACCGCTCGCGCACAGGCTGGGACTGAACGCGATCAAAACCGAGCTGGAAGATCTCGGCCTCAAATTCACGGAAACCGCGATGTATGAGGATATCGCCAACAAGCTGAAAGAAACCGAACCGGAACGCAAGCGTTTTATCCAGAAGTTCATACTTCCGATCCGTGAAATTCTTTCGGAACAGGGTTTCAAGACACGCATTATCGGCCGGCCGAAATCGATTTATTCTATTTACAGCAAGATCAAATTCAAAGGTGTTCCATTCGAAGAGATCTATGATATTTTCGCGATCCGCATCATTGTCGAGACCCCCCAGGAGCGCGAAAAAGCCGATTGCTGGCGCGTCTATTCGATCGTAACTGATTTTTACCATCCTAACCCTGACCGGCTACGCGACTGGATATCAACACCCAAAGCAAATGGTTATGAATCCCTGCATACGACGGTGATGGGTCCTGATGGAAAATGGGTGGAGGTGCAAATCCGCACCGAGCGCATGGACGAGCTTGCAGAAAAAGGTTATGCCGCGCACTGGAAATATAAA
>DATDOQ010000150.1:0-6555 GCA_035293205.1 Bacteroidia bacterium | reverse complement strand
CGGACCCCAAATGGTTTGACGAAACGCAGCTTATTCCGCAACTTACTTATCAGGACGCGATCGAGTTGACTTATTATGGGGCTACCGTCATTCATCCGAAAACCATCAAGCCATTGCAGAACCGGCAAATTCCGCTTTACGTAAGATCATTTGTTGATCCAGACAAGGCTGGTACGCAAATTCAGGATATCCAGGTTCCGTTATCGGTTCCCTGTTTTATTTTTAAAGTGAACCAGGTGCTGCTTTCGATTTCACCGAAGGATTTTTCATTTATCGTGGAAGAAAATCTGGGTGAAATATTTGATCTTTTTGCCAAACACCGGGTGAAGATGAATGTCATGCTTAATTCCGCTATCAGTTTTTCTGCAAGTGTTGACGGCGACAATCGCCAGTTAAATCCGCTGATTGATAAATTGCGCGAAAAATTCAGAGTATTGTATAATGAAAATGTGGAGTTGGTGACGATCCGTTATTACGACCAGCCCACGATCGAACGTGTTACAGCGGGAAAGCAGGTTTTCCTCGAAGTGCGAAGTCGCTACACGGCCCAATTGGTGATGAAGAATGTTTGATTCATTATTTAAGTTTAATTTAGCCGGTTCGTTTATTTCAAGCGTCTAACCTTGACTAACCTTTTCCGATTTTAAAAGTGCGGTATCAGCACTATAAACTCTGATAACAATCCCATGAAAACAACTACCAGGATTTTTACTGTTTTGGTTTTATTGCAGCTCTGCTGTTATAATTCGTTCGCGCAAATTCACACGCTTTGCATCAAAGGCGTCGTTACCTATGTGGATGATATGAATAATGCCTTAAGCGGCAATATTGCTGTGGGCGATTCGATCAATGGCATTATAAAATATGATCTTGCTACAACCGACAACAACACGGCGATGGAGGTTGCGGATTATTATCATTCGCTGCCGCCGGCGGGGATTTGGGTAACTATTAACGGCCAATCTTTCCTTACTGATAGTACGAATGTTAATTTTCTTGTGGAAACCGTAAACGATTATAATGGGAATGATAATATAGTCATGCATAGTTACAATAACACAATAGCTCCTCCGGTTTCCGGCTTAGGTTATAATACAATGATCAGCTGGCAATTGGATGATACGGCTGAAACTGCATTGTCCAATACGAATATTCCAACGTTCATCAATGTGAGCGCATGGCAGCAGATGTTTGGGCTTACAATAACAAGCTCGTCCTCGATGGGTGATACGAATATTTTCATAAGGGCTGTTGTTACAAGTGTGGACACCTGCGAAGGTCTGATGACTTTTGTAGAAAATTTGCCGGGCTTGGAAAAATTGACGGTTACTCCAAATCCTTTTAATTCTTCAACTATCATTCAGTTTAATTCGCCGGTAAAAAATGGAGAGCTGATTATTTATAATGTGCATGGGCAGGAAATAAATACCGTTAAAAATATTTCGGGAAATGAAATAAAAATTTCGAGGGATAATTTACCCGCGGGAATTTACCTGATCCGTTTAGCGCAGGACGGGAAAATTATTTCAACTTGTAAATTGATTGTAACCGATTAGCGTAGTTGTAAAAGGCACAAAGAAAATAGCCACAAAGACGCCAAGAGCACGAAGGCAAGACACAAAGAGGTTTTGTGATGTGTAACTTTTTTAATGATTCCCGTTATACCGTTAAAAGGAGGTCTCATGAAAACGTTTATTTTAATCCTGCAGGTAATCTTGTTTATTGATCTTGCAGCACAGGACACAATAGCTTATGATTCCATTGTCAAAACCAGGCATGGGAATTATTTGACCTACAAAAACGGCAAAACCGGCCTGATGGATAAGGATGGCCGAATAATTATCCCGACCGAATACCAGGCAATTTTTGATTCTAAAAACGGCACCGCACAGACGGTGAAAAATGGCAAATGGGGAATGACCGGCAGTGATGGCGTTGTTATAATCCCAAACGAGTACGACCAGATTTATAATTTCAGAAATGGCAGGGCGCAGACAGTGAAAGATGGCAAATGGGGAATGATCGGCAGCGACGGAACGGTTATAATTCCGAACGAGTACGACCAGATTTATAATTTCAGCGATGGCAGGGCGCAGACAGTGAAAAATGGCAAATGGGGAATGATCGGCAGCGACGGAACGGTTATAATTCCGAATGAGTACGAACAGATTTTTAATTTTAGCAATGATAGGGCACAGACGGTGAAAGATGGCAAATGGGGAATGATCAGCAGCGATGGTGTTGTGATCATTCCGAACGAGTATGAGCAGATTTTTAATTTCAGCAATGGTCATGCACAAACGGTGAAAGATGGCAAATGGGGAATAATCAGGAGTGATGGCGTGGTAATAATTCCTAACGAGTATGAACAGATTTTTCATTTCAGGAATGGAGTCGCGAAAACAGTAAAAAATGGCAAATGGGGATTGATCGGCAGCAATGGGGTGGTAATACTTCCGAATGAATTTGATGCAATCTTTGAATCTAATGGAGACTATTACAAGGTTTTGAAAAACGGGGAAGAAATGCTGATCAAAAAGAAAAAGTGATCAATAATTTTTAAGAATCAGCCAAGAACATTCATGATTTTTTTCGCCAGCGCCCGCGCGATTTTTTCATGGCTTTCATAGGTCCAGCCGGCGATATGCGGGGAAAGGATCACTTTATCGGAGCGGATGAGCTGCTGAAAAGCTTCGGGAATTAATGTGGCGTCCAGTCCTTCAAAGGAAATGCTTTCATATTCCAGCACATCCAGCGCCGCGCCACGGACTTTTCCGGATTCGAGGCCACGCACGAGGGCTTTGGTATCCAAAATTTTTCCGCGCGAAGTATTAATGAGCCAGAATGGCTTTTTGAAAAAGGCGATAAACGTGTCACTCACCAGCCGGTTTGTTTCATCCGTCAATGGAATATGCAGGCTCAGCACGTCGGCTTCCGCAAATATTTGTTCCATCCCGCTTTCTGAAACCGAGCCATTTCCAAATCCATTTTTATATTTATCATAAGCAAGAATCTTCACATCAAATCCACGCAAGCGCTGCGCAAATGCGCTGCCCATATTTCCGTAGCCAATAATTCCAACCGTTTTTCCTTGCAGCTCAAATCCCCGGTTGCCTTCACGGATCCATTTGCCTGTGCGCACCTCCCGATCGGCGCGGCATAAATTATTCATTAGCGCGAGCAGCATGCCAAGCGCCTGTTCGCCTACGGCATCCTTGTTTCCTTCCGGCGCATGGACGCAGGTTATTCCTTTTGAATGCGCGTAAGCGGTGTCAATGTTTTCCAGTCCGGCGCCTGCGCGCGCGATGCATTTCAATTTAGTTGATCTGTCAATGAATTCGCGATCGATCGGGAAACGGCTGCGGATAACTACTGCGTCATAAAGTGCTGCTTTCTCTTCTATGAGTTCTTTCGGGTTTTCATAATCCTCATCGCAGACATAACCCTTTTCCCGGAGCAGCTGAATCAGCAGCGGATGATTGGAGTCAGCAAAAAGAATGCGATGCTGCATGGTTAAAGCAGAACACCTTTTAAGAGCATCATGGCAATTGAAAAATAGATCAGCACGCCGGTAACGTCAACGAGCGTTGCAACAAATGGTGTGGAAGAAACAGCGGGATCCAGCTTGAGGCGTTTCAGAAATAACGGAAGCGCGGATCCGACAAGGGTTCCCCACAACACCACGCCTACAAGTGTCAATCCGATGGTAGTGCCGATCAGCGCCCAGTGCTCCACTTCCTTGTCTATGAAATTCGACCAGATCGCCACGCGTAAAAAACCAAATGCGCCCAGCACGAGACCAAGCAGCAAACCAATGCGGAATTCCCTTCGTACAATCCGCCACCAGTCTGTAACGGCGATCTCTCCGAGCGATAATGCGCGAATTACGAGCGTAGATGCCTGGGAACCCGTGTTACCTCCACTGGAAATGATCAGCGGAACATAAAATGAAAGCATGACGGCCTTTTCGATCTGGTCTTCAAAAAAGCTCATCGCTGTGGCAGTAAAAGTTTCGCCGATAAAAAGGATGATGAGCCAGCCTACGCGCTTGCGGATCATTTCCCAGTACGGAACGTTCATGTACGGTTCATCCAGCGCTTCCACACCACCCATTTTCTGAACGTCCTCGGTGGTTTCTTCACGGATTACGTCAACAACGTCATCAAATGTGATTCTGCCCACAAGCCGGTTGAGGCCGTCCACAACGGGAATAACAACGAGATCATACTTATCCATCAATACGCCGACTTCCTCCGCGGGCGTGTTGGTTCTTACAGAAATAATATCGGGATTGTAAACATCGCGGATTGGTGTTCGGAGCGGGCGCGTAAGCAGATTTTTCAGCGATAAAAGGCCGACCAGCTTTTCATCATCGTCAACAACGTAAATTGTGTAAATATTTTCAACGCCTTCCGCCTGTTTGCGGATCTCGCGCACACATTCCCACACATTTTTACCCAAGTGAACTTTCACCAGCTCTTTCGCCATCAATCCGCCTGCTGTATCCGGATTGTAATTCAGCAGGTCAACAATATCGCCGGCCTGCTCCGTGTTTTCAACATGCGAAAGAACTTCGTCCTGCTGGAGATCCGTTAACTCAGCAAGGACATCGGCAGCATCATCGGACGCAAGGTTGTCGATGAGCTGTTCCGCAATTTGTTTGGCTGAAAGTCCGTCAAGAATTTTTTCCCGCTTGTCATCTTCGAGCAGCAGTAGCGCTTCCGCCGCTATCGATTCATCCAGGACTTTATATAAGGCAACCGCTTCATCGTCTTCGAGACGGTTCAGGGTTTCTGCAGCATCTGCGGGGTGAAGTTCCGTGAAAAATTCACGTATGGCATTGTCGTCCTGCTTTCGAAGCGCAGTCCGCAATTGACCAATGTGAGTATCTGTAACCTGGAAAGACATAAAAAAGAATCCGCGTTTTGCACAGGGACTTTTTGAACCGGCGCAAAGTTAGCGTTTCCGGACCAATGAAGTAAGCCTGACAAAATCGGCTACGCTGAGCTGTTCTGCCCGTTTTGTGAAAAGCGCATCCTGCTCATGACCGGGAATGATTTCGAAAATGCGCAATGCGTTCCGGAGTGTTTTACGCCGCTGGTTGAAAGAAGTTTTTACAACCTCAGTAAAAAATTGTTCATCACAATCCAGCTTTTCCACGGCATTGCGGCGCAGCCGGATCACCGCTGACTTTACCTTGGGCGGAGGCGAAAAAACATGTTCGCTGACGGTAAAAAGATATTCGATATCATACCAGGCCTGAAGGAGAACACTCAGGATACCATAAGTTTTATTTCCAGGTTTGGAGGCGATCCGCTCCGCAACTTCCTTTTGAAACATGCCGCATGCTTCCGGAACCATGGAACGGAATTCCAATACGCGGAATAATATCTGGGAAGAAATATTGTAAGGAAAATTCCCGATGATGCCAATGGGTTCGTGAAAACGCGCGGCCAGGTCAAGCTTCAGAAAATCCCACGAAATGATCTGGTCTTTCAGCTGCGGATAATGCGCTTCGAGATACGCCACTGATTCGCGGTCAACCTCCACCACCCAGGTTTCAAATTCTTTGTTCTCTAGCAGGTATTTGGTAAGCACGCCCATGCCCGGGCCGATCTCGAGCACCGTTTTGTATTTTCCGGCAGGTTTAATGGATGAGGCGATTTTCCGCGCGATATTTTCATCGTGGAGGAAATGCTGGCCAAGATGCTTTTTTGGGGTAACTCTCATTTTTCCTGCCATCACTGTTGTGAACCCAAACTTAAAGTTAAAATTCTTCGTGTCTTTTCTTCGTGTCCCTTTGGTGTCTTGGTGGCAACCCTCTTAGTGTTCTTAGTTAGAAACGGGTCATTAATAAAGACACGAAATAAATAGCCACGAAGGCACAAAGACACAAAGTTTTCACGAAGTTAAGGCAGAAAAGAAAAATCGACTTTCTGCAGGCGCAGCAAATTCAGGATAATTTTAAAGTTAAGCTTCTTCCAGCAACGTGCGGAAGGCCACGAATTTATCAGCGTATTTTTCACTGTGCTCTTGCTGCAGAATCGACGCGAACTTCTCCATGTATTTTTTCACTTCTTCAATGCTTGTTGCGCGGTATTGGATCGAATAGCTGGTGCCCGCATGTTCCTCAACAAGTATCCGGAAAATGGAGCCGGAAATAAAACAGCCGGTGCCGACCACGGCAGGAATGTGTTGGGCCTTCATCCATTCCAGCCATTCATCATGGACCGAATCATCAATGTTAACGGTAACGTTATAAATGATCATTGCAAAAAGTGTATTCCGGAAAAATAAAAAAACTTTATCAGCAGTAGTAATTTCCAGGCAGGGTTTTTATTCCGCCAGTTTATCGCCCCGCAACATACGGAAATGTTTACGGGCATCTACGGCAAACAGGCTACCGGGATATTTTGTGAAAAGGTCCAGGTAGTATTGCATAGCAACCGCTTTATCCGGCAGTTTGTATTCATAAATTTCCGCCAGCTTGTAAAGCGCATCATCACCCAGGATATCTTCGGGGTAGAGGTCAATGATTTGCTTCAGAAAAGCGGC
>DATDOQ010000149.1:0-3434 GCA_035293205.1 Bacteroidia bacterium | reverse complement strand
ACACACCAGGTTCCGGTCGCCATACGCGTTATCCACCCTGCCCACAGATGGCCAGAATTTAGCATCCTTCACCCATTTCAGCGGATAAACTGCCTGCTCCCGCGAATAAGCATGCTTCCAATCAGTGACAATCACACTTTCTGCTGTATGCGGTGAATTTTTCAGAACATTATCAGCGACGTCTGCTTTGCCTTCCGCAATTTCCTCAATCTCGCGACGGATCTGAATCATGGCATCGCAAAAACGGTCCAGTTCAGCTTTTGATTCACTTTCTGTCGGTTCAATCATCAATGTATCATGAACCGGGAACGACACGGTCGGCGCATGAAACCCATAATCCATCAAACGTTTTGCAAGATCGGCCACTTCCACTTTCGCGGTGCGTTTAAAACCGGCGCAGTCAAGTATCATTTCGTGCGCCACCCTTCCGTTCCGGTTGGTGTAAAGCGTTTCGTAATGTCCTTTCAACCGCTCTTTAATATAATTGGCATTCAGAATTGCAATTTTTGTGGACTCGGTCATGCCATCGCCGCCGAGCATTTTCACATACCCATAAGAGATCAGCAGGATCAGCGCGCTTCCGAACGGAGCTGCAGAAACAGCGTGAATTCCATTTTCTCCACCCGTGGGCACTACCGGATGGGAAGGCAGGAAAGGAGCCAGGTGAGACGCCACGCCGATCGGGCCCATGCCGGGTCCGCCACCACCGTGCGGAATTGCAAATGTCTTGTGCAGGTTCAGGTGACAAACATCCGCGCCAATGTTTCCAGGACTGGTCAATCCAACCTGCGCATTCATGTTCGCGCCATCCATGTAAACTTGTCCGCCGTTTTCATGAATGATCGCGGTGATCTCACGGATCGCTTCTTCATATACGCCATGCGTTGACGGATACGTAACCATCAGACACGACAGCTTATTTTTATATTCCTCCGCTTTTGCGCGAAGGTCAGCTACGTCAATATTTCCATGGTTGTCACATTTTACAACAACAATATCCATTCCGGCCATGGCGGCCGAAGCGGGATTAGTGCCATGCGCCGATGAAGGGATCAGCGCTACATTCCGGTGACCTTCTCCCCTGCTGATATGCCATGCGCGGATCACCATAAGGCCTGCGTATTCGCCCTGCGCGCCGGAATTCGGCTGGAACGACATGGCGGCAAATCCGGTCACTTCGCAAAGTGAAGCGCTCAATTCTTCAATGACTTCCCGGTAACCTTCTGCCTGCCAAACCGGAACAAAAGGATGCAGGTTGGCAAACTGCGGCCAGGTGATTGGCAACAGTTCCGCAGCCGCGTTCAGCTTCATAGTGCAGGAACCAAGTGAGATCATGGAATGAACCAGCGAAAGATCTTTGTTTTCAAGCTTTTTGATATAGCGCATCATCTCGGTTTCGGAATGATACGTGTTGAAAACGGGGTGCGTGAGGTAACCGCTTGTTCGCCGCGCGCTGCCTTCAACCGGAGTAGGCGCGGGTTGTGTTATTTCTGCAGAAAAAACAGAAACAATCGCTTCCAGATCTTCTTTTCGAAGGCTCTGATCGACACTGATATGAATTGTATTTTTCCCGTAACGGAAATTGATCTCTTTCTTCTCAGCAATGGTTCGGATCTTTTCAATGTCCTTCACTTCAAATGAAATCGTATCGAAATAGCAGCGATTGATTCTTTTCAGTCCCGCTTTTTCAAGTGAAGCAGCCAAAAGACGCGCCTTGTCATGAACCTCTTCTGCAATCGCGCGAATTCCATTGGGACCGTGATAAACCGCATACATGCCGGCCATGATCGCAAGCAAAGCCTGCGCCGTGCAGATATTTGAAGTTGCCTTGTCGCGTTTGATATGCTGTTCCCTTGTTTGCAGCGCCATCCGGAGCGCCGGCCGGCCGTGACTGTCAACAGAAACACCAATGATCCGGCCTGGAATCAATCTCTTAAAATCTTCTTTTGTCGCGAAAAAAGCGGCATGCGGTCCGCCATAACCCATGGGCACGCCGAAGCGCTGTGAATTTCCGAATACAACATCAGCGCCCCATTCACCCGGAGGTGTAAGCAATGCAAGCGCAAGCAAATCGGTGGCCACAGCAATACCCGCTCCTGCTGAATGAGCTGCATCCGCAAATGCACGGTAATCGTGGACCTCGCCATCCACATCCGGATACTGGAGTACCGCGCCAAAAAACTCACCGGAAAACTTGAAGGCGGAATGATCTCCGATCACCAGCTCGATATCTAAAGGAGCCGAACGGGTGCGCAATAAATCAATGGTCTGCGGAAAACATTTTTCAGAAACAAAAATCTTATTTGCATTCCGCTTCACCGCGTCGCGGCTTCGGTTGTTATAAAGCATCGTCATCGCTTCGGCAGCGGCCGTTGCTTCATCCAGCAGTGAAGCATTTGCCAATGGCATCCCGGTGAGGTCGATCACCATCGTCTGGAAATTCAGCAACGCTTCGAGCCGGCCCTGCGCGATCTCCGCCTGGTAAGGCGTGTAAGCGGTGTACCAGCCCGGATTTTCCAGTATGTTTCGCTGGATTACCGGCGGTACGATTGTTCCGTAATATCCGAGCCCGATGCATGAACGGAAAAGCTTATTTTTTGCTCCAAGTTTTTCCGCATGGCGGAGGTATTCGGCTTCCGTAAGACCGGTGGCGAGCTGCAGCGGTTTTTTAAGACGAATGGCAGAAGGTAAAACCTGGCCGATCAGCTCATCAGCAGAAGAAACGCCGATTGCGCGCAACATTTCTGCTTTTTCGGATTCAGCCGGACCTATATGGCGGCGGGTGAAGTTGTCTGAGGACATTTTTTTCGGGTGGAAAATTTGAACCGGCTTGTTAAACTTTAACCGGCAATTTGTTCAACGATCAGAAATTTTTGGGTGGCCAAAGATAAGCAGAAAACGGGCTCATTTTTTTGTGATGCCGGGATCAGTAGTTCTTTCGTTCGGGTAATCCTTATCTTTGATTGGAATAGCCGGAATTGTCATGAAACATTTTTTCTTTCTCTCACTTCTTTCACTGATCTGCCTTTGTTTACAGGGACAAACTGCGGAGCCGCTTGATACGGTGTATCTGCTGAGCGGAAAAACGGTTGCCGGCGTGGTAAAAGATTCCAGTGACGAACGGCTGAAAATCCTGGTGCCAAAAAAAGGCAGTCCGGGTGAATTCAAAGCTGATTTCGTGGATCTTGAGCTGGTATTTTCTGTTAAATACCGTGATGGTCACGAAGAAATTTTCTACAGGCAGGACACTTTGTTCGGGCATTATTTCACACCACAGGAAGTTCGTTATTACATGTATGGCGAGCGGGATGCGCGTGCCGGTTACCGCTGCCCGGGCTGGACCACAGGCGCTTTTCTAACCGGATTTGCCGGAGGTTATTTTTCACCCGGCATTGCTTTTTCGCCATTGCCGGCGTTTGCCTACGCGGGCATTA
>DATDOQ010000148.1:0-2497 GCA_035293205.1 Bacteroidia bacterium | reverse complement strand
ATGGTGGAATCGGCCATGGAATTTCTGCGGATCTGTGAAGACGAAGGATTTTACAACCTCGTTTTGTCCATGAAAGCGAGCAATCCGCAGGTCATGGTGCAGGCTTACCGCTTGCTGGTACAACACATGATCAAAGCCGGAATGAATTATCCATTGCACCTTGGCGTCACAGAAGCTGGCGACGGGGAAGACGGGCGCATAAAATCCGCGGCAGGAATAGGAACCCTGCTTGAAGACGGGCTCGGTGATACAGTACGCGTATCGTTAACCGAAGATCCTGAATTCGAAATTCCGGTGGCGCTTTCCCTTGTAAATCGTTATGCGAAACGCGCAGGGCATTCGACAATTCCGGAAATTAAAAGTGAAAACGGCAAGG
Organism: Bacteroidia bacterium; assembly: GCA_035293205.1. Lineage (GTDB taxonomy): Bacteria > Bacteroidota > Bacteroidia > Palsa-965 > Palsa-965. The sequence goes on along the minus strand of DATDOQ010000148.1, from coordinate 2,121 downwards.
TGATTCTGCCTTATTCACCTTATGAATACGAACGGCGAAATACAACCCCGGTCGCAAATATTGGAGGTCATGCCGTTCCGCGCGTGATTGCAGATCTCAGCGGGCGGGATGAAATCACCCCTGCCACGCTCTTTGCCGTTGGTTATAATTATTCCGTTGCCCTCGATAAATGGAACCATTCCGAGCAGGCCTGCGATTTTATTTACACGGGCGACACGGATCTGCCGTTTGAATTTCCGGGAACGCTTGGCGTCATCATGAATTTCAAAACCTGGGAAACGATTGCGAATACTACCCGGCGTTACCCGGTTTATTGTGGCAATGAATTTTTTACCGCTTCAAAAAAATCCGCTGAACTGAATTTTATTGCCGCAGATATCCAAATGTTAACGCCCGCATTTTTAAGTTCGCTTTCAAAGGAAAAAACGGCCGTCTTTGTTCTTCACACGACTAATGCGCATGCCATGCCGGAGCTCCGGCGCGCTTTTATTTTGCTGATGGAAGCTGGAATTCAGGCGCCGGTTGTAATTAAACGCAAGTACACGGATGCGGACAGCGATCATTTCCGGTTATATGCCGCTACCGACGCCGGCGCGCTGCTGCTCGACGGTTTGGGCGACGGGATCTGGCTTTCCGCAAAATCAGGGGAGAAAAATATTCTGCAGCCCTCCATCCAGGTCATAAACAGCACCGCGTTCGGGACTTTGCAGGCGACGCGTACCCGCATTTCAAAAACTGAATACATCTCCTGCCCTTCCTGCGGGCGCACGCTTTTTGATCTGCAGGAAACCACCAATAAGATCCGGCAGCGGACCGAACACCTCAAAGGCGTCAAAATCGGCATTATGGGCTGCATTGTGAACGGCCCGGGCGAAATGGCTGATGCTGATTATGGATACGTCGGTACCGGCCCGGGTAAGATCACGCTCTATAAAGGAAAGACGGTGGTTAAAAGAAATATTGATGAGAAAGATGCCGTAGATGCCCTGATCAGCCTGATCCGTGAGCACGGTGATTGGGTAGATGCCCCTGCAAGGCCTGTCATTGCTGAATAATCCCGGTTTAATCAACAAATTCATCTTAACAAATTGAAATGCTCCCTACCGCGCCGGAATCGGAGCCGCCCTATTTTTGTTTCCGTCAAAACCGATCCCAGGCGGAATGAAAAAAAAGCTGTTTTCGATTGTTATTCTTGCGACGGCTCTTCCCGCCGGGGCACAGACGGTGGTAGCGAATGCGCTGGTTCCGCAGTTCATCCAGGGAAACGCAGGCACCAATAATGACCGGACCCCCTTCTGGTTCTGGGCGGAACTTACTGGTTTAACCCCCGGCGCTACTTACCGGTTTTATACGGCGATGGATTCGCTGAATGCTTCTGCCTCTTCCAATGGCGCCGGCAACCCTTATCTCATCAATCAAACTGGAAACACAATCCGCCGTACCACCAATCCTTCATTCAGCAATGCGGCCAATTACGATTCGCTCACTGCTGGTAATTCCGGAACAGCGAGCCACTGGTTCGGTGTTGAGCCCACCGGGAATGGCCGCTATACACCTGGAAATACACTTTTTGCCAAAATCATGCTGAATGATGGGCAGGGAGGAACCACCGTTTCCGAACGGGTCTTGCTGGCGCTGCATCCTGTGACGGTCATAGACTACGGCACTGTTCCGGGTGATTCCGCGCAGGGCTCTGGCTTTTATGATTCGACCGGGGCATTGGCAAATAATTTTATTTGTATTTATGATAATCCATTAGCAATTGGAAGGCCTATCAACATTGCCATTGTGGAAAATGATGGAATGGATTTATATAATCTTTCCGTCATTGTAAACTTCTACGCAAATACGGTTGATACAAGCGCCGGCCGCTGGGGCTCCATTATTCCGAACAATCTTCCCAATGGAATCCGCTCGATCGAAGAGCGCAGCTTTAACGGGGCCACACCGGTTGATACGGTTGCGGATATGGACGGAACCTGGTGTTCGGGTGTTAACACCGTCAATCAGGGACATGGGTCTTCCGCTGTAAATCTGAATTCAACATTTGTGCTCACCGGTCTTGCAAACATGCCTGACAGCACCTGGACGGGCTTGCCGACGACCTTTTCAGCCAGCTCC
>DATDOQ010000147.1:0-8134 GCA_035293205.1 Bacteroidia bacterium | reverse complement strand
ACCGGCCGGCGGCCAAGCATGTTTTCAGCCTTTATCTCAGCGGGAACTGGTTTGAGCTGCGCCTGCGCGAAGGCCGGGCGCACGAAGAAGAGCCGGTTGCTTCCCTCGACGCTTTTTTGCTGACCGAATATATTCTTGCGCCGGTGCTCGGCATCCATGACCTGAAAACCGATCCGCGCATTGGATTTGTTTCTGGAATAAAAGGAGCGGAAGAATTAAAAAACCAGGTGGACAACTGGAAATTCAAAGCCGCGTTCGGGTTATTCCCGGTTCAAATGGATGAATTGAAACGTATTGCTGACAGCGGACAAAGCATGCCGCCGAAAACAACCTGGGTGGAACCAAAAATCCGCAGCGGGCTTGTCATTTATTCCTTAGCGGATTAATTCGTTTTTCAAGTTTGTCTTCTTTAGCTTTATGGTGCGAACTCATATTCAATTGCCATGAAAACAATTCGTTTTCACCTTTTAGCGCTTGTCATTTTTTTTTCTCTATCATTCGTAGATGAGGATCCCGGATGCAGGCGATGGTCGGGCTTATGGAAACCGGCGTGGGAAGATTTCAAAGGCAGGCCACCTGCGGATAAGAATTATGATGCGTACACCTTTTATCAGGTTTCCTTCAGTTATAAGATTGAAAATGGCACCTTGCGCGTTGAGATCAAAACCTGCTTTGACTTTGATGATTCCTGGGTGAAGGAAGGCAAAGCCACACCACAATTGCTGTTGCATGAGCAAAAACACTTTGACATCAGCGAGATCCAGGCCCGGAAGCTACGCCAGCATGCCTTAAGGTGGAACGGCCAAGATGATTTTGGCAAATACCTTAACAAGGGCAATGATTCAATTGCTGAAATCTGCAATCTCATGCAGGACACTTATGATTACGAAACCGAAAATTCAAAAAATGCAGCGGCGCAGGCGCAATGGAATAAAAAGACGGACAGTCTCCTTCGCGTTTACAAAAAATTTGAATCGCCGTTTTTAAAACTTTCATACAAAGCTGCAAAGTGACGGACAAGGACGGCGCAAAAATGACAGTAGGGAATAACATCAAAGCATTCCGTGCGCAGCTGCCAGCGCATGTCACATTGGTGGCAGTTTCAAAAACGAAACCATTACCCGAAATTCTGGAAGCATACAATGCGGGTCAGCTTGATTTTGGCGAAAACCGCGTGCAGGAATTAATGGAAAAACAAGGCGCGCTTCCTCAAGATATCCGCTGGCATCTGATCGGTCACCTTCAAACGAACAAAGTAAAATTTATCGTCCCGTTTGTTAACCTCATCCATTCGGTGGACAGTGAAAAGTTATTGGCAGAAATCAATAAACAAGCTGGTAAAGCTAACCGTATCATTCCTGTGCTGCTCCAGATTTTTATCGCGCAGGAAGAAACCAAATTCGGTTTTTCATTCGATGAGGCAGAAGCGATTTTAAAAAATAATCCTTCCGGAAAATATTCGCATGTGCGCATCGAAGGTTTGATGGGAATGGCCACCAATACAGAAGATCGAAGCCAGGTACGCCAGGAATTCCGATCGTTGAAAAGCTTTATTGCACATGTGCAGGAAAAGAACCCGGATTTCCGGACCCTTTCCATGGGCATGACCAGCGACTGGAAAATTGCAATTGAAGAAGGGAGCAACCTGGTACGAATTGGCAGCGCTTTGTTTGGAGACAGGTAATGTGGTAATGTGGTAATGGGAAAATGGGAAAATGGGAAAATCCTCCTGCGCTACGCTTCGGCGGACAAGTGGGGAGAATGTGATTAATGGGAGAATGTGCGAATGTAACGATGTGCCAATGTGCCGATGCTTCGTGCACTTTCATATTTCGTACCCGATAGCCATCGGGTTCGTACTTTTTATAATTCATATTTCGTACTATTTCGTATTTCGTACTATTTCGTACCAATTCGTATTTCGTACTTTTTCGTATTTCGTACTATTCGTGTTTTTCGTATTTCGTACTTTTACGGGATGACTAAGAAAAATGAAAATCCGGAACTAAAGCCTGTTTATCATATAAGCGAAAACTTCAGCAGCGTTTTTCTGGGAGCAGTACCTGAACATCTCCGTGTGGAGGAAAAAAATGTTGACCAGGGGCTGACGCAGACGATTCTTTCATTCCTGGAAGCGCGGAACAATGATCTGAAGCAGGAGTTCCTCGCAGCGTTGCGAAACAATAATGCAGGTGAGTTGCTTGTCCTTATGCTACAGACAAAGGCGCATGCAAAGCATACAAAAGAATTATTGGTGACCTGCTGGGAAACGGGCATTGACTTTTCACCGTGGATTGAGTTTTTTGTTGAATATCTCTTTCATAAAGATCCGGCGATTGCGATTGAAGCAATAACCGTGATCGAAGAAATGGCCGGTCCTTTTTCGCCGGAGATAATTACAAAAGTAAACGCGCGACTTGCAGACCTTCCACAAAATCACACCTTCTATCCGCTTGTAGCTTCCATTCGTCGAAAGCTTGGCTGATCTTCCCGGCTTTTTCTGGTTCTTCGCAGCGTATTAAACCTTCGCTTATTTATAGGGAAAATTTGCCTGTGGCTGCGCCGCTGACTTTTTTTCCCACAGCGTTTATTGTTATAAAATACAACAGGAGCCCATGCTGATTCTTCCAGAGTATTACACGCAATATTTCTCGCTCAAAGTCTCACTGACAGGATGGTTGTATTAAATGTGTGGTCGATTATTAAACGATTTAAATTTCAAAAAAGCAAATCCTGCATGAAATTTCACGACTTTTCTTTTTCAACTTACGGCCTGAACAACTATGGTAGGTTCATCAAATTGAGTACTTTAGCCCATAGAAAGAATTCATCAGCGCAAGCTTACCAGAATTAAACGCATGGCTGAATTCACACGATTGTTTTTTCAATCTGTTTCGCAGCAAAAAGCGTATGCTGATTTGCTTTTAAATTTATTAGTCCACCTACGTAAATAATTTTTACGGCAAAAAAACTGACACTAACTTCTTTTAATTATATCCTCTATGGCAAACTCGTACTCCAAAAAAGCAAATCGCCCTCTCAGCTGGGCTGTTGCTATCCTTATCCTTTTCGCACTTCCCGTTAATTCTCAGGTGATCACCGATTACGCTTTCAATGCGAACGCGGGCAATTATGCGACGCTTACCGGTGCCACTGCGCCGCCGCTGACGGCTGGTTCGCTGGATGATGGTTATTACAATAATTTGCCGCTGGGATTTTCGTTCTGTTATAATGGGCAGACTTATACCTCTTTTCACACCAGCACCAATGGCTGGGGAAGTTTTCTGCCACTTACGGCAAACACTTTAGGGAATAACCTGACTACCGGCGGAACCCCACGCCCGGTAATTGCGCCGCTTTGGGATGATCTTGAAGTGAACCCTGCCGGAGAATTCAGATACATGACAACCGGCAGCGCGGGCTCACAGGTTTTTACTGCCGAATGGTTTCTGATGCAATGGAACTTCACGGCGGCCACACCGGTCATTTCTTTCCAGGTAAAAATTTATGAAGGAACAAATGTCATTGAATTCGTTTATCGCCCGGAAGCAGGCGCTAATACAAACCCTTCAGCTTCAGTTGGCATTACAGCAACCGGAGTAGGAAGCGGCAATTTTCTTTCTGTTGACAGTCTGACCACCACCGCGATTGTAAGCAGCACGACAGAAACTACCACGATCGGAAACATGCCGTCAGCAGGCTTGTTATTTACATTCACCCCTCCCGCGCCGCCGGCTTCACCTATCAACCTGACATTTACGGCTGTCACTGCAAGCGGCATGACACTGAACTGGGAGGACAACTCCACCAATGAGAATACATTTACGGTTTGGCGCTCGCTCGACAATGTCAACTACACGCAGGTCACCACCATCACCTCAACCACGCAAGCCACCACCGGAAACCCCTATTCGTATGTTGCAACCGGACTTTTCACCAATACCCTTTATTACTGGCGCGTGTTTGCGGTGAATGCAGGTTGCTCCAATGCGCCGCTCACCGGACAGCAAAGCACGCTGAGCGGAACTTTATGCGGAACATTTACGGTTGGACCGACAGGCGCATACACTTCCCTAACTGCTGCCATTGCTGATGTACAGGCGAACGGTGTTCAATGCCCGCTCATTTTTGAACTGCAGGCTGCCTATGTGTGCACTGTGGAAACATTCCCGCTTGTGGTTCCTTTCCTTGGCACCGGTCCAACAACCAGCATCACCGTAAGACCGGAAATGGGTGCAGACAGCCTTATCATTTCGAGCAGCGCTATTGTTACAATCGACATGAGCGGAGCAACTTATTTTGTGTTTGACGGCCGGCCGGGTGGTGTGGGTACAGCGATTGAATTAACGATCGCCGACAGCTCCACAACGGGAATCGCGGCGCGTTTTATCAATGATGCGCAGAATTCCGGTTATATGTTTTGCAAGATCCGGGGTAACAATACAGCAACGACCAGTGGTGTAATTGTGTTCTCCACCGCGCTGACTGCCGGGGCCAACAGCAATAACAGCATCACGGATTGCGAAATATTCGACTTCATTTCCACACCTGTCAACCTGGTGTATGCTTCGAATGCAACGGCTGCCACTTTCAATTCAGGGAATATTTTCAGCAATAACTTATTTCATGACTGGTACCTTGGTACAGCGGCAAACATGGCCATGAACATTGCTGCTGGCAACACGGGCTGGACCATCACCAACAACAGCTTTTACCAGACAGCGACGCGCAACTATACCACCGGCACCACGCATGTTGTCATTAATGCCAACTCCGGTTCTGCTACAGCTACAGGAAATTTTACGATCAATGGAAATTCAATTGGTGGTACGGCGCCAGGTGCGGGCGGCACACCCTGGACAATAACAGGAGCAGTTATTTCACGGTTTATCGGAATACAGACCAATACGGGAACCGGTGGAACAAACAATATCCAGGGAAATACGATCACTAATTTCAATTTCTCAAGCAGCAGCACCACCGCCACCGCCAACGGGATCTGGTGCGGAATTAATATGATAGGAACAAGCGGTTCCAACAATACGGGAACAGTTACGCCAAATATTATCGGCAGCACAGCTACGGATAGCGCCATCGTGACCACAACCACCGGAACCGGAGGTTTGACAATTGGAATTAATTCCTCGGCCAGCGGAGCAAATGTCATCTCCAATAACCAGATTGGCGGATTTACTGCCTTGTCGGGCAGCGCGACAACGTCAACCAATATTATGGGGATTCAGACAACCGCAGGAAATGTCACGATTTCCGGTAATGTTATTGGAAGCACAGGCGTTGCCAACAGCATGATGAACGCCCCCAGCACAGGCACCACGGCCGGACAGGTAACCGGCATTGTCAGCACAGTTACTGTTTCAAGTTCAATTACCGGCAATACCATCGTGAACCTCACCAACCGGTATGCGGGCACGAGCACCATAGGACAAACACGCGGTATTGCAACAACCAGCAGCACGAATACGATCAACGGAAATATTATTTCCAACCTGGCCAGCACAAGCGGTGTCGTTTCGGCCACCTCGCCGGTCGTAGTGGGAATTGCGCAAACTTCCACAACAGCCAATGCTAATCAAACCATCAGCAATAATACCATCACGAACCTGGCAAGCAGTTCCGCTTCCACGAACGTATCCATGGTTGGTATTTATTACAACGGTCCAGCCACCGGAACCAACCGCATCTTCAATAATAACATATCCGGTATCGGCGCACCGCTGAATATTGGAAACCCGGTTATTTCCGGAATTTATGTCAACGCCGGCGTATCGCGTTTCTACAATAACATGATCCTGCTGGGTGTCGATGCTTCCGGTAATCCAATTACCCAGGCGCATGAATACAATGGGATCATCAAAGTTACTACGGCGAATAATAATTTCTTTTACAATACCGTGCATATTGACGGAAGCGGTGTGTTTTCCGGTACGGCAAACACCTATTCATTCCGGCGGACTTCGGCTACCGGAACGGATTCATTGTACAATAATGTCCTGACCAACTTCCGGAGCAATGCATCAGGCGGTGGAGCGCATTATTCGCTCGGCATGGCAAACACCACTACGTTTGCTTCTGATTACAATAATTTTTTCGGCACTGGCTCCGGTTACTCGCACGCAATTGTGGGAACCACCGTTTACCCGACGCTTGCTTCCTGGACTGCTGCCCTATCGCTCGATCAGCTTTCCTACTCGGTGAGCCCGGATTATATTTCTGCAACCGATCTGCATATTAATAATACATCGCCCAGCCTGCTCGAATCACGCGCGCTTGCGATCAGCGGAATTACGTTTGATATTGATAATGATGTTCGCCCCGGTCCGGTCGGCTCTGTTAACGGCGGCGGGGTAGCTCCAGATATCGGCGCGGATGAATTTGATGGAATCCCTGTGCAGGTGGATGTAGGTGTCCAGACGTTGTTGTTACCTTTAACAACCGGCTGTCATGGCGCGAGTGACACTGTCCGCGTTCGGGTCCTCAATTTTACGCCGTTTGCGGTCAACATGTCGGCCGATCCGTTGATGATCGTTTCCTACACACAGGGCGCAAATCCGCAAAGCTTCCCGAACCTTGTCATCTCATCCGGCACTATTCCCGCCGGGGGAACGCTCGATACCATTGTTTCGACCACCTACAACATGACGGCAGCGGGCATTCATACTTTCTTCGCTTATACGAATGTTACTGCGGATGTTGTAAATTCCAATGATTCGCTGCAGCCTGTTTCAATTCTTATCAGCGGTGGTACGTATGTCGCACCGAATAACGGCGAGATATGTATCGGCTCACCCACAACTTTGAATGTGACCGGCTTCACGAATGGCGGCACCGTCCAGTGGGAAGAATCGCCGGATAATGTCACCTGGACGCCGATCGCGGGTGCAACAACGGCGAGTTTTTCGCTGACACCATCTGACACTACATTTTATCGCGCGGTCATTTGTGGAATACACAATTCAAGCGTGGACACCGTGTTCCCTGAACTTGTACCGCCTGCCATTACCACAGACACGATCCGCTGCGGTCCGGGACCTGTAACATTAACTGCTTCCGGAACTGGTTTCCTGAACTGGTATGATCAACCGTCGGGCGGAAGCCTTGTTAATACCGGACCGACATTTAGCTCCAGTGTCATCAATACTGACACATTTTATGTGGAAAATGCATCAGATCCGCCAGCAATCTTAACCACAACGTTTGCAGGTGGCAACAGCTTCTTTGGGAATATGTTTGCTGTCACTGCGCTCAGCAACATAACAATTACCAGTTTTGACGGAAACGTGGATGCGACCGCTGACTATGAAATCTGGTATATGCAGAATGATTATAACACTGTTGCCGGCGCAACGTCAAGTAATGCAGCATGGACTTTTATTGGAAACGCAACTGGAGTTCCTTCGAATGGCACCGGCATCGCGACACCTATCCCGATCCCGGTCAACATAACAATTCCCGCCGGACAGACATACAGTTTCTATATTACCATTCTCGCGGGTACCATGAATTACACAAATGGCACCGTATTAGGAAACGTGTTCGCGTCGAATGCGGATCTTCAGTTCCGTGAAGGACATGGTGGCGCATACTTCAACCTGGTCAACAGCCCGCGCGTTTGGAATGGCAACATTCATTATTTATCCGGTTGTATCAGCGCTACGCGTACGCCATTAATTGTAGAGGTGACACCGTCCCCCATTATCAGCACGACCGCTGCCGATTCAATTGTATGTGATGGAGGCTCGACGGTTCTTTCGGTGAGCAGCCCAAACCCGGATTATAGCTTCACCTGGTCACCGGCGGCAAATCTCAGCACGACCACCGGTTCTTCCACAGTGTTTACTCCAACTACCCCGGGAACCTATACCTATTTCATAGATGCGAACGATACTGCCACCGCTTGTTTGAACAGGGATACAATCGTAGTCGAGATGGAATTGAATCCAACCGTGATCGCTTCTGTTTCCAATGATTCTATTTGTCCTGGCACTTCTGTCAACCTGAACGCGGTGGCGAATTTGCGCGTTTACAAACCCGACACAGCGAATACGGCGAACACAACCATGACATACCCTGCGCCTTATGGTAACTGGTTCTGGGGCGCAAAACACCAGATGCT
>DATDOQ010000146.1:0-6029 GCA_035293205.1 Bacteroidia bacterium | reverse complement strand
AGTCCGTGTAAGCGGCAAGAAAATGACGGACCGCGATCGCTTTTTTTCCAAGCAGCTTAAAAAAATCTTCTTCGGAAACTTCGCGGGTGTTTTCAAGGCCGTAAAGCGCATCGATTGAAGTGGAATAAACGTAATTGGATGTAACCGGATCCAGCTTTCCTTCCCAAACATGCTTTCCGTCAAACAAAACCATAAAACGAGGTGGTGCAGATCCAGGAGCGGGAGCAGCGGTTCCTTCTGATTCGGAAATAAAAAAACGTTTCGACATAATTGGGTCTTCACTCCTCGCAGCAGGCGGACAAAATTAAACGCGACCTTCCGGTTAAATATTGAGTTATATCAATATCCGGCAAAATATTTTTATCAGATGGCACTCGCTTATGGCATAAAATCCGAATGGGGTCATTTATCTACAATTTCGCCCCCTGTGTTGAAAAGTTAGGAGAGGCAAAATTGACATTCATCAATTTTTATGCGTTGGCGTTGCCCCTATCTTTGAAAACAGTATGCGCGCAGAGCTTGGAAAATATTTTCTGAACAATAAGAACTTTCTCGAAAAGCTTCCTGAAAAGATCAGCGCCATTATGCAAGCGGGAATTGTTCGGTTTCGTGTAAAAAAAGGGCGTGTGCTTTTCCAAGAAAATTCTTTTCCCAAGGGAATTTATATCCTGAAGAAAGGAAAGGTCAAAATTTACAGTGTCAACAGGGATGGGAGGGAACAGATTATGTATATCTATTGCCCGGGCGATATTTTCGGCTACCGGCCATTATTATATGAAGGCACGCATCCTGTTTCGGCAGCAGCACTGGAAGAAAGTACCTGTGATCTCATTCCGCGGGAAATATTTATCGAGCTGGTTGAAAAATCCCCCGAGCTGATGCGGGTGATGCTACGTTTAGTAAGCAGCGAATTCCCTGTGTGGGTGAATAAGATCAACGTTTTCGCGCAGCAATCAGTTAAAAGCCGGGTTGCGCTTGGACTGCTTATAGTTGAAAAAAAATACAAGGTAAAGGGACAGCCGACAGAGATTAATCTATCGCGTGACGATTTCGCGGCGTACGTCGGAACCGTGAAGGAGACGCTGGTGCGCATGCTGAAAGAATTTAAAGAGAAGGGGATTCTTGAAACGCAGGGAAGAAAGATCCGCATTCTTAAGCCGGGCGCACTCGAGAAAATTGCGGAAATAGGTTAATTCATGGAAGGATTCTCGGGAAAATTCGCCATTGGCGCAAATCTTTTTCCCATTCGCCGCACAGCTTCCTGCCACATCGCGTCGGCATCGCGCATAAAAATAAGTTCCTTATCGGCGCGCGCCACAAACCAGGATTTTTCCTCCAGCTCATCCTGCAACTGTCCCGCTTCCCATCCGGCATAACCCACAAAAAAACGTATTTCATCCCGGCTGATTTGTTTCAGGCTGATCAATTCTTTAACATGTTCAAAATTTCCCTGCCACCAGAGTCCGGACCCGATTTCGATCGAACCTTCAATTTTTTCCCCTACGGTATGTATATAATACAACTGATCGCGCTGAACAGGTCCGCCCGATAGCGCAAATTCATCAAATTCCGGAAACTCAGGAATAATATCCGCCACCTGAATGTCGAGCGGCTTGTTAAGCATAAAGCCAACTGTTCCGGTCTCGCCATGTTCTGCTAGCAAAATCACAGAACGGCGGAAATGACCGTTGGACAAAAAAGGTTCTGCCACCAGCAGCCGTCCGGTTTCAGGCGATAATTTGTTCGCTGCAAACATAGTTTTGATAAAATTACGAATCTCCGGGCAAACCGGGCTACTGAATTGAGGCCGGCCATTGTTACATTTGCACTGCATGGACGATCTGCGTGAACACATCAGCAAGCTCCGGAGCGAATTTTCGAAAATGAAGCTCGACGAATCGATGGCGGATTCCGATCCGGTCAATCAGTTTGCCGCCTGGTTACGCGCGGCAATGGAAGCGCGCGCGAATGAACCGAACGCAATGGTGGTTTCCACGGTTGGTGCGGATAACCGGCCTTCAGCGCGCGTCATGCTCCTGCGCAGCTTTGATCACGAAGGATTTATTTTTTATACAAATTATAACAGCCGGAAAGGCAAAGAGATCGCAGTAAATCCACATTGCGCCCTCACTTTTTTCTGGCCGGAAGTTGAACGGCAGGTGCGCATTGAAGGAAAACTTTCACTCCTGCAGCCGGCAGTGTCAGACCTTTATTTTATGAGCCGTCCCGCAGAAAGCAGACTGGGCGCCTGGGCATCGCCGCAAAGCGAAGTCATTGGCAACCGACGTATTCTGGACGACTATTTTGAAAAAGTAAAAAATAATTTCGCGGGCAAAGAAATCCTCCGGCCCGAATGGTGGGGAGGTTATGTCCTCAACCCCGATCGTTTTGAATTCTGGCAGGGTAGGGAAAAACGCCTCCACGACCGGTTAGTCTATATCAAACATGCAAATGGGTGGAGTATTCAGCGCCTGGCCCCTTGAGGAGAAAATAATTTACAATTTACAAAGTACTCCCGAGGTTTCGGGATTACAATTGGTAGGGTGATAAGGTATTTTGAAAAGTACAATTTACAAAGTACAATTCAGAGATTTTAGTACATCTTCATATTTCGTACTAATTCGTATTTCGTACTAATTCGTATTTCGTACCAATTCGTACTAATTCGTATTTCGTATCAATTCGTACTAATTCGTAATTCGTACTAATTCGTACCCTTTCGTATTTCGTACTTATTCGTACTATTCGTATTTCGTACTTATTAGTACTAACCCGCCTTTTCCTTTTTCGCAGGCTTTTTCGCAGCAGCTTTTTTCTTCGATGCGGCTTTTTTTACAGGTGCAGCTTTTACTTTGCGCGGACGTGTTACGCCGTAAGATTTTCTCCAGATTTTACCTTTTCGCGATTTGCGGTCTCCTTTTCCCATGGTATGTTGCGTGTTTTGTTTTTGGTGGTTGCGATAAAGTTAAAAAAAGAACAGCGATCTCCGAAAAAATTATTCTCCCGCTGACTGTTTTTTACGGAATTCATCTTCGAGCAGCTCCGGCCGTTGCAGCGAAGATCGTACCCATTGCATTAGAATTTCTGCTTGTTCTTCTTCTGATAGCTGCCAGTGAATGCCGCTTCGCTGGAGTTTCGGAATAAGTTCGTAAAGGCAAATGGCTGCGGAAACCGAAATGTTGAAACTTTCCGTGAAACCGTACATCGGGATTTTCACAAATTCATCCGCTTCCTGCAGAATTTCCGGCGAAAGCCCTTCGTTTTCCGTTCCGAAAAAAAGCGCCAGTTTCCCTTTGGAAAGGTCTAGCTCGCTAATGAGGCAATCTTTCCTGTGTGGCGTTGTTGCGATAATACGGTAACCGTTTTTTTTCAGCGCGCGGATGCAATTCAAGGTATTATTCTTTTCGCCGCCGTAACGGTGCAGGCTAAGCCATTTGCTGGCGCCCATCACCACGTCGGGATTCGGCACATATTTATTACGGTTCTCGACAATATGCACGTCCTGCACGCCGAAACATTCCGCGCTGCGCAAAACCGCGCTTGCATTATGGGGCTGGTAAATATCTTCCACCGCAATGGTCACATACCTTGTCCTGAGACGGACGTTGCGCTCAAATTTTTCCTTCCGTTCTTCCCGCAGGAATCCGGCTAAATATTCATAAAGTTTTTTTTGATCGCTCATCGCAGCTTCTCAGGAAAATTTCCCATTGGAAAGCGCCATGAGGTTGCACATGCGGTATAACATCCGCGCGCCCACATTGGCATCCCATTCATCACCGTCCGGGCCCGGCGCAACTTCATTCAGATCCATACCGATTATTTTTTTTCCCGACTGCGCCACCCGCTGAATGAGGTAAGCCGCCTGTTCAAATTCAAGTCCGCCGGGAACGGGTGTGCCGGTGTGCGGACACAACCGTGGATCGAGGCCATCAATATCAAAGCTGATATAAACCTTTTCCGGCAACTGAAGCAAAGTTTCTGTCACTTGTTCAGACCAGGTTTTGCCATTGTATTGCTGGTGACGGATATCGCGGTCAAATAATGTTGCCACGCGGGCTTTCTGTTCTACGATATAAACCGCTTCTTCCTGGCAAAAGTCGCGGATGCCGATCTGCACCAGCTTGCTGATCTGCGGAATTTCCGCCAGCGCATTGTACATGATGGAAGCATGCGACCATGTAAATCCTTCGTACGCTTTCCGTAAATCCGCGTGCGCGTCGATCTGCAAAATGCCATACGGGCCGTGCATTTCCGCGAGCGCGTGCATCAATCCAAGCGGGGTGCTGTGGTCACCACCGAGCAGTGCAACAAGTTTTCCCTGTTTCAGCCAGTGAAGGGAGCGTTCTTTCACGCGGTTATTCAGCCAGGCGGAACCTTCATTCACAGTATCACGCATTTTAGCCACCGAAAAATCTTTTGCCGGATCAACGCCTTCGGTGATGGCATTTATATATGTTTTTGCTTCTACGCGAAGCAAACCGGCCCGGGAGCGCACATCTTCCGGAATTTCATCCATCGCCATGCCCAGTTGCCACGCATTGGGTATTACCGGCTCGAAAAGATCAACCTGCAGTGAAGCATCGAATACAGCCGCCGGACCGTTTGCCGCCCCGTCCTTATAAGATACCGTAACGTCCCAGGGAACTGGAATGATCACCACTTCCGACTCTGCGCAGGTAAAAGGAAGACCGAAAATATTCGCGTTCGGATCACCTGGACTGTTGGGATCAAACGTTGCGATTTTTTCCGCTTTATCCATAAAATAAAATTGTTGGATAAAGGTACTACTTCGTCTCCTAAGACATTTGGGAAAAGGCACAAAGAAGGGCCACAAAGTTTCGAAGTGCACAAAGTTTCACGAAGTGAAGACACAAAGATTTATTTTTCACTCCTCTATCACCCTCGTCACCATAACCGAAGTTTGCCTTACATTATTTCCAACCACACAAGTCAAAAGGTGGAATTCCCTACTTAACCTTTACCGCCTCACCACCCCGGCATCCTCACCTTAACCCAATAAGTACCCGTCGTATTTTCTAAGACTATACCAATCCGCACAGTTAAACCACCCTGCAATTTCCACAAAAAAAGAGGCCGTCAGGGAGTGACAGCCTCTCTTGTTTTTTTTCTTACCGTTAATTATTTATTAACGGAAGTTGCGAGATCAGATCCGGCTTTAAATTTTGCGACTTTTTTCGCTTTGATCTGAATGGATTTACCCGTTTGCGGGTTGCGTCCTGTGCGCGCGGCGCGTTTCGTGACTGCGAATGTACCGAAGCCTACGAGTGATACTTTATCACCTTTCTTAAGCGCTTTGGTGATTGAATCGATGGTGGAATCAAGAGCGCGTCCTGCATCCGCCTTGGAGATTTTCGCCGTGTTAGCGATCGATTCGATAAGTTCTGCTTTGTTCATTGTGTGTTGGTTTAAATGAGACATTAAAATGTTGTGATGAGCAAATATAGTCCACATCCTGTTCGTGTCAAGGGTTTGAGAACTTTATTCTTTGGAAATGATGAAAAATAAAGGGTTTTGTTGACTTGCATCGAAATTTTCCTTATATAATACGGCTTTCCGGGCATCGGGGTCCTGAAACGCACAAATAACGCGGCTTCCAGCACAAGCAGGTTTTGAAAAAACACAACTTCACTTTTTGTGAAAGACGGAAAATAAAAAAGAGGGAAGGCTTGAAACAGGCGTGAATAAAGGGCTTCAGCTGTTCGTTATTCGAAATAGCCTTCCGCCGGCAATTCATACCCGCGCAAAAATTCATCCGCTCGTATGCGTTTTTTTCCAGGAATCTGCAGTTCGAGAATTTCCAGTGTGCCGCCGTTTAACGGAATGATTGGAAAGTTTTTTATAGCCGGTTTTGATGTAGCAACACGCGGTTTGCCGCCCGGTTCATTCCCACCAGCAATAATTACAGCGCGGTAAATTTTCACTTCCATCTCTTCTTTGCCGCCTTTTAAAATAGTCCACGCGCCGGGATTGGGCGAAAGTCCGCGGATAAAATCGTGGATTTTTTTTGC
>DATDOQ010000145.1:0-2117 GCA_035293205.1 Bacteroidia bacterium | reverse complement strand
TTCTTTCTCATGGGTCAGCAATGTTTGACTTTATAACTATATAGTCGTTAAAAAGATACGGGCAGTTGCCTGCAAACAGGATATATATTTTTGCTCAGGCAGTTATTTTTCGGGCAATAGTTTATAACCCCGAAACGATATGCGCATGCTTCGTTTTTCAAAAACGTGCTCACCGCATAATAAATTGTGCGCATAAGCAACAAATCATCAACAACCAGCATCCTTGAAAATTCATGTTCCAGGTGTATCTTTCCGGATTATTACGAATTAAGAGCATAAATCTTACCGAAAATTGAACGTTCACCACAAAACCGCAGCGGATTTGCATGCCGAGCTCGAAGTTATTGAGCAGGCTAAAAAAAATCCGGCGCGTTTTGCCGTGCTGTATGAAAAATATTTCCGGCCGGTTTTTGTGTTCATTCATCGGCGCACAGGAAACGAAGAGCTGACGGCTGACATTGTTTCGGGTACATTTCTCAAAGCCATGTTATCGCTCGATAAATATGTTTTCAGGGGCGTGCCTTTTTCCGCCTGGTTATTCAGGATAGCGATCAACGAAGTGAATCTGCATTATAGAAGAAACTCGCGCGAACGCACGGTCAGCCTCGAACAATCGGATCTTTCACGCATGATCAGCGATACCGGTGAACAGGATTCCCTGGAAAATCAGCAGGTGCTGCTGAAAGCAATGGAAAAGCTTGCCGCGGATGACATCCAATTGCTGGAACTTCGTTATTTTGAAAAACGGCCGTTTGCGGAAGTGGGCGAAATACTCGGAATAAGCGAGAATAATGCAAAAGTCAGAACTTACCGCATCATCGATAAGCTGAAAGTTATTTTTACCAAATCCAATTCATGACAGACCACTACTAATGGCAGCCTATAAATTCAATTTAAATCCGAAGGAACCGCGCGAAGACCTGATCGCGCGCCATAAAAACTTTGGGAAAATCCTGTCCGGTTATCAGCGCATGACGCACCCGCTATACCGCACGCCGCTTTACCGGCACAGGAAAACACTTCTCATTGTGATCCTCGTTTTGCTGGTGGCCTGGCTTGTTGCGGAATTTGGTGAGGAACAAAAGGAGAAACAAAAGCAAAAGATCCCTGCACCCACCGAACGAAAAAGCGATCAATAAAATAATGTTTGGAAATTTCAGGCCCCATTTAATCACCGCCTTTGCTAAACTTATACCCTACCCCGCGGATCGAAAAAAAATGCTGCGGCTCGCGCGGATTTACTTCGAAATATTTCCGGAAGCTTAAAATATAATTATCGATTGCGCGACCGGTCGGCTGGTCTTCATCCTTCCAAAGCTTTTCAAGTATCTCATCGCGCGAAACCACTTCACCTTCGCGGTCCGCAAGCAGCTTCAGCAATTCGATTTCCCTTTTTGAAAGTGTCACAATTCCCTGCACACTTTTAGCTTCATACGTGATAAAGCTGACCTCGTTTTTGCCAAACTGCAGCGATCCGGATGCTTGTTTTTCTGCCCGCACGGAACGGCGCAACAGATTCTGAACGCGCAATAAAAATTCTTCGAGATTAAATGGCTTGGTAAGGTAATCATCCGCTCCCAGCCGCAATCCACGCACACGGTCCTCCTTCTCGCTTTTTGCTGTAAGGAAAAGAACCGGCACACCCGGATCTGTCTTACGGATCGCTGCACAAACATCAAAGCCGTCCATGACCGGCAGCATTACATCGAGAATGACCAGATCAAACCAGCCATCACGGAAAACACGTACCGCGCTGTCGCCGTCAATTGCAGGCATCACTTCATAACCTTCCAGCTCAAGATTCAGTCGGATGGCTTTCAGGAGGTTTTCTTCATCCTCAACGAGTAAAATTCGCTTCTTCACAGTGTAAAATTAGAAGGAAATGATTGCCAAAAGTGAACAAAATCTTATCTTCGCAGTACACACTAACCCGACTTTGAATGAAAAGACTTTTACTTACCAGCCTGACCGCTGCGATGGTTACCGGCATATTTGCCCAACAGGTCCAGCGTTGCGGTTCCTTTGAGTATGAGCAGCAATTGCTCGCGGCTGACCCCGGTCTCCAGGCAGTTTGGGATCAGCAGGAAATGGAATATCGCCAGTTTCTCCAGGATCAT
>DATDOQ010000144.1:0-3968 GCA_035293205.1 Bacteroidia bacterium | reverse complement strand
ATGAACAAACCCGTTTGCTTCAGCAGCTTTTCCGGTGCAATCCGTATAAGTCAGTAGCCAGAAACAGACACCATCCGGCACTGGTTTTCCTTCGAATGTACCATCCCATGAAAGAGCAGGATTCATAGTCTGGAAAACAAGAATTCCCCACCGGTCATAGATAGCAAGACTATATCCGGCCGGTGGAAATGTACCCGGTGTAAAATGATCGTTCACCCCGTCCCCATTAGGCGTAAAAACATTGACCTCGCTGAAATTTGCGTCCGATTTGAAAGTTACATTGATTGTATCACCCGCTGTGCAGTTGCCTGATGAAATAAGCACCCAATAGGCACCGTTTTGTGTAACAGAAATTGCCGGCGAGATGGCGCCCGTACTCCAGAGGTAATTTACTGCACCGGCGTTCGGATCGAGCGTTACAGCAGCGGAACAAATTGTGGTATCAGGTCCGAGACTCACGGAAGGTGAAACTGAACTGATGACAATCGTGTCCGTAATTGCGATGCTGCATGGCCCGGTGAGGACAGAAACATAATAGGTGCCGGGCTGCGTGACAGTGATGGAAGATGTCGTGGCGCCGGTATTCCAGAGGTATGTTCCTGTAAGCGCAGAAGCATCGATCAGGTGTGAAAAATTTCCGCAGTAGGATGTGTCCGGTCCGAGATTGAGATAACCACTGACTGACTGGACGGCATCCACTATATTCGGAAGGCCACCCTTCGACATAGTTCCCGCGGCTAAAGGCACAGCGCCTGCAGCGAAATTACATCCCGGGCCAAGTACATTCGGATTATTAACAACATCAATGCTTGTCCCGTCGAAACGCGCCACGTAAATTTTATTATCCGGACCGATCTGCACAGCGGAAAACGGGGTCATACCGTTGATATCAGTGCCAACCGCAAATTGAGAGGCGGCAATCGCTGCAGCGTTCCCGGCAAGCAAGTCATATTGGTATAGATACGACGGACCGAGAAGGTAATTGAAAAATCCAACGTATAATTTTGTATTGTCCGGAGAAAATGAGACGCCGTAAGGACCCACAGCGGGCTGTATAAGATAGAGGATCGTTCCTGGGTTTGAAACGATACCGGTCGTATTGTCAAAATCGAAATAATCCACGAAACCCTGCCCGTAATTGGCAACGGCAAGCCTGCCTCCATCCGGTGAAGCTTTCATGTAGCCGATCGTTTCACCATAACCCCCAGAATTGGAATGGACAGTACCAACATTGGAAATGACAGGCGTGGTATTGACACCAGCAGCAGTAACCTGGTATGCATGAAAGGCATTCGAATTGAAAGGGTGCACCACAATCCAGTAATCGGCTCCATTGCAATGCTGCACGGCAACAATTTTTTCAGTAGCCTCCGGAGCCAGCAGTGGTGAATTCAGTACGTACACATCCCCAAGTCCTGCATTAAGTGTCATGTCAATCTTTGAATAATTGATGCCCTGGTTTGGTCCGGCGTAACCACCCTGGTCGGCCGTGAAAATATAATAAAGGCTCGGACCTGCAGGATCAGCGCAGATCACTGCCGACTGGGTGGAGGACCCGTCACCGAAGAGTCCACTGCCATTGGGCATGATATTATGGTTGCGGTCCCAGACAAAGGTTCCATCGCTATAAAAGAGGAGCTGACCTGCGGCGTTGCAGATGCCTGCAGAACCTTCAATGGTATTTACCTGACCACCGGATATTGATACCGGCGAACCGGAGTTGAAATCAATACCGGCGTTGTTACCGAAATACCAGATATTGTTTTCCCCCTGCGAAAAGCAGGGATTACCGGCAAGCAGAAAAATGAAAATAATGTAAGGAGTAATTTGCTGGCCCATAAAAGATTTAGTTAAAGTTATCCCGAATTACTAAACATACCAAATTGGCGGTGAATGATATCCGGAATCTTTACTCAAATATTTTTGATATGAAGGAGCTGATTTTACAGTTTCCACGAGATGAATAATTTTTGTTTGCGAATTCCTGTTAATGTCGTTTCTCAATTGACACTGCTCACGAAATCCGATTCGCTATATTTGCGGGAATTTAGTCAGTAGTCATTAGTCATTAGTCATTGGGTGGTTCATCAGCCCGGTTGACTTTTTCCCCTAATGACTAATGACTACTGACTTTTTTTTCTGTTATGTATTCACTTTTTCTTAAGGAGATCAGGAGTTTTCTCAGTTCCCTGATCGGTTATATTGTAATCGTCGTGTTTTTGCTGGCGATCAGTCTTTTTATGTGGATCATCCGCGGGGAATCCAATGTGCTGGACAATGGTTACGCGAATATTGACACCTTGTTTGCAATCGGTCCCTGGGTTTTTCTTTTTCTCATTCCGGCGATCACCATGCGTTCTTTTGCGGATGAAAAAAAATCAGGCACGATCGAGCTTTTGCTGACGCGTCCGCTGACGGATATGCAGATCATTCTCGCGAAATATTTTGCCGGTCTTGTGCTCGTCTTATTTTCGCTTCTCCCGACACTGATTTATTACTACAGCATTTCACGTCTCGGGGCTCAGCCGGGAAATATTGACTCCGGAGGAACCTGGGGATCGTATATCGGTCTGCTTTTGCTGGGCTCCTCTTTCGTTGCCATGGGAATTTTCGCTTCGTCGCTGACGGATAACCAGATCATTTCCTTCATTCTTGCACTCACGCTTTGTTTTCTCTGTTATACCGGTTTCGAGCAGCTCAGTTCCCTCGAATTATTCGGAAGGGCCGACACGATCATCGAAGCGCTGGGCATCAACCAGCATTACAACTCGCTCAGCCGCGGGGTGATCGACACGCGTGACATCATTTATTTCATCACTTTTAATGGGTTGTTTTTATTAACAACCAAAACGATCCTCGAAAGCCGGAAATGGTGAGCACGACTGAACTTTACGATGAAAGAAAAGAAAAAATCTGACCTGATCCATCTCTTCCTGGGACTGGTGATCCTCGTTCTGCTGAACGTGGCAGGTCAGTTTTTGTTCACGCGGTTTGATCTTACTTCCGAAAAACGGTACACGCTGGCGGAAACAACCGAAGAAATGCTGGAGGATCTCGATGATCTTGTTTTTTTCCAGGTTTATTTAGAAGGTGATTTTCCGCAGGGCGCCGGCGATTACAAAAGACTGCGCGATGAAACGCGGATCATGCTCGATGAATTCCGCGCTTATGGCGGCGATAAGATCCAGTATGTATTCATTGATCCGGCTGAAGATCCGGACAAGCGTAAAAGGGATGCACTTAAAAAACAGCTGATCGGACGCGGGCTGATTCCACAGGATATTGTTTTTCAGGATGAGGATGGTTCGGAAAGCCGGAAAGAGCTTTTCCCCTGGGCGGTTGCCAATTATCATGGAAGGGAAATCAACATTCCACTGTTTGGCTCCAACCAGCAGCCGAATAAAGTTGTGCTGAATCACGCAGTGGAAGGACTTGAATATGAATTATCGAATGCAATACAAAAATTGAAAATGGCGGTGAAGCCGCGTATTGCCATAACCCAAGGGCATGGTGAACCGGATACGCTGCAGCTTGCCGACCTGGTGAAAGGTTTACGTGAATATTACGAAGTTGATTTTGTTCCGTTCAATAATAACCTGGGGGCATTTCGTGAATCTCTTTTAGATACGAACCAGCAGCCCGTCAATAAATATGAAGCGGTCATCATTGCCGGACCGGATTCTTTTTTTACGCCGCAGGAATTATTTATTCTCGACCAATTTGTCCTCCATGGCGGCAACGCGCTTTTTCTTGTTGACCCGGTTTTTGTGAGCTTCGACAGCCTTGCGCGTACGGGACAAACCGCATCCATGAATCTTGATCTGGGCTTACAGGATCTCTTGTTCCGTTACGGCGCGCGTTTGAACGCTGACCTGGTTGAAGATCTCTATTGCGCGAATGTCATGATCCCCGTTCCCGGTCCGCAGATGCAGTTTTTGCCGCTGCCCTGGTATTATTCACCAACTATT
>DATDOQ010000143.1:0-4768 GCA_035293205.1 Bacteroidia bacterium | reverse complement strand
GAGAAGAAAGATGAGATCATCCGCGATTACAATTTAAAATCAGAACGTGTTCACTCGATGCAGCAGTTGCTGAAGGCATATTGCCTCTTTGAGCGCGATGATGAATATATCGTAGCGGATGGAAAGGTAAAAATCGTTGACGAACAAACCGGGCGTGTGCTCGAAGGCCGGCGCTATTCCGACGGCCTTCACCAGGCGATCGAAGCGAAAGAAAATGTAAAAATTGAAGCCGCAACACAAACTTACGCCACCGTTACGCTGCAGAATTATTTCCGCATGTACCACAAGCTGGCAGGCATGACCGGAACGGCGGAAACGGAAGCGCAGGAATTCTGGGCAATTTACAAGCTGGATGTAGTTACCATTCCAACCAACCGCAACATAGTCCGGAAAGATCTCGAAGATCTCGTTTACAAAACAAAACGCGAAAAATACAACGCGGTCATTGAAGAGATCGTAAAGTGTGTCAATGAAGGGCGGCCTGTCCTTGTCGGAACCACTTCCGTTGAAATTTCCGAGCTGTTGAGCCGCATGCTGAAGCTGCGCAACATCCGGCACAATGTCCTGAACGCAAAACTTCACCAGAAAGAAGCGGACATTGTTGCGGAAGCAGGTAAATCAGGCACGGTCACGATCGCCACCAACATGGCCGGTCGCGGAACAGATATAAAACTTGGAACGGGCGTAATAGAGGCCGGTGGTCTTGCGATCATCGGTACGGAGCGGCACGAATCACGCCGTGTGGATCGCCAGCTCCGGGGTCGTTCAGGCCGTCAGGGTGATCCGGGCTCCTCACAGTTTTTTGTTTCACTCGAAGACGATCTGATGCGGCTTTTCGGAAGCGACCGCATTGCGCGGCTGATGGACCGCATGGGCCTTGAAGAAGGTGAAGTGATCCAGCACAGCATGATCACGAAGTCGATCGAACGCGCTCAACGCAAGGTAGAAGAAAACAATTTCGGAATGCGTAAACGTTTGATCGAATACGACGACGTGATGAATGCCCAGCGGGAAGTGATCTACAAGCGCCGCAGGAATGCCTTGTTCGGTGAACGCCTTCAGATTGATATTTCAAACATGGTGCGCGATACAGTTGAAAATATTGTCACCACCAATCACGAGCAACAAAATTATCCGCAGCTGAGCATGGACCTCATCCGTGTGTTCGGAATGGAAAGTCCGTTCAGCGAAGAAGAATTCCTGCGGGGAAAACCGGCGGAAACTGCCGACCATCTTTTCACGGAAGCGCAGGAACATTATAAAATTAAATCCGCCGCGCTGGCCGCAAAAGCTTTCCCGGTGATCCGCGATGTTTACGAGCAGCAAAGCGCCACGTATGAAAACATCGTGACACCGATCACCGACGGAATTAAAACATTGCAGGCGGTGGCCAACCTGAAACGTTCGTACGAAACGCAGGGCCGCGAGCTTGTCCTCACATTTGAAAAAGGCGCGATCCTGGCCATGATCGACGATGCATGGAAAGATCATCTGCGCGAAATGGATGATTTGAAAACAAGCGTTCAGAACGCGGTTTACGAACAAAAAGATCCATTGCTGATCTACAAGTTCGAATCATTCGATCTCTTCAAACGGATGGTGGATGAAACCAACCGCGAAATTGTTTCGTTTCTTTTCAAAGCGAACTTACCCGGCAGCGAAGGCCAGCAACAAATTCACCAGGCCCGACAGCGTCCATCCCAGCCGCAGCCAAAGCTTCAAACCACACGCGAAGAAGTTGGCAGCGCGCCGCAACGCGCGCAGGCAAACCGCCAGCCGGGAATGCCGCAGCAACCACCTCAACCGGTTCAGCAAGTCATCCGCCAGGATCCGAAGATCGGGCGCAATGATCCATGCCCCTGCGGATCGGGCAAGAAGTATAAGCAGTGCCATGGGCGGTAACCCTGAAGCAAAGTCAAAAAATAATCCGTGTTAATCCGTGTAATCCGTGGCTGTGATCCGTGTTAATCCGTGTAATCCGTGGCTGTGATCCGTGTTAATTCGTGTAATCCGTGGCTGTAATCCGTGTTAATCCGTGTAATCCGTGGCTGTAATCCCTGCCGGCAAACGCGATATCCTGTGCGCAGGCAGGCAGGCGTGGCTGAAAATACTCGCCGCACTTATTCCCGGCATCGATGAAAAAAGACCTTCCTATATTCATTATTGTCGGCGCCATGAAATCGGGCACCACCACGCTTCATCAGTTGATTGTGCATCACCCGAACATTGCGATCGCGGCAAACGAATTGCATTTTTTCGACCGCGAAAAAAACTTTCAGAAAGGACTTGAATGGTATTATTCGAAGTTGTCTGAGACCGCTACAGCGGATACGCTGATCATCGGCGAAAAAACACCCACTTATTCGTTTGTTGAACATATCCCTGGAAAAATCCACGAAAACCTCCCGGCCGCAAAGCTGATCTGGATTTTCCGCAACCCCATTGACCGCGCATATTCAAATTACTGGCATGCGGTTACCGCCGGTGTGGAGCCTTCGGGTTTTGAATACGCAGTCCGCAACGAAAAGAAACGGATGCAGAAAAACATCTTTCACGGTTATCTGAATCGCAGCCTCTACCACGAGCAGGTAGAACGCTACCTGGAATTTTTTCCATCGACGCAAATGCACTATATAATTTTTGAAGATCTCATTCAAAATCCTGAAGCGGAACTTGGCCGGTTATTTGATTTTTTAGATATCCCTGCGGATGGTAATTCGCCTGTGCAACAACACGCCAATAAATCTTCCTATCCGGCGTGGCCCTGGTCAGTTGCTACTGCGAAAAAAATATTCGGTGGCGAAAGCCGGATCTATAAGTTTATTCTCCAAAAGAATATTTCGTTCGGAAAAAAGAAGCGGATGAACCAGGAATTGCGGAAGGAATTGGTGAAGTATTTCCGGGAACCGAATGAAAAGCTGGCGGATCTGATTGGTGTTGACACACGAGGTTGGAATAAATAGCAACGTTGCATTTCTTTCAGTTCATTTGCCTGCATTTTGAACTTCGGCCACAACCTTGCACATTCCTTCGTTTTAAATTACATTTACTTTAACGAAATCATTCCGTACACTATTTATTATTTGTACATAACTCGCCAAAAAAATTCATCCCTTGAAACTTATTCGAAAACTTCTCTGTTTGACGTTGCTGCTTTCCAACGTCCTGACCGGACAAATGATTGATTCAACTCTATGGGTACCAAATGGGTTTGTTTCGAACATGTATTTAAAGGATAGTGTTCTCTACATAATGGGCGTATTTACTTATTGGGGGCCGAACCGGCCCTACGGGCAGCTCGTGGATACTTCGGTAGGGACGCCTGATTACACGAAACCGTATCCCAATGGAAGCATATCAGCGGTTGCCTCGGATTCAGCTGGTGGTTTTTATATCGCCGGACATTTTTCCCTTGTAGGTGATTCAGCGCGACAGCGGCTCGCGCATATTGACGCGAACGGAACTGTAACGGCATGGAACCCGGGAGTGAATATTACCGGAATCCGCGATATGTACTTTGATGGAAACATACTTTATGTTGGAGGCTATTTTACAGTTATAGCAGGTCAACCACGGAATAACATTGCTGCATTTGATTTAAACGGAAATTTATTGCCATGGGACCCGAATTCGAACAACATTATTGACCGTATTACAAAAAAAGGAAATAAAATTTACGTTACAGGCTATTTTTCCTTTATAGGCGGCCAGTCGAGATTGTATATCGCACAACTTGATGCAGCAACAGGGCTGGCGACTTCCTGGAATGCCAATCCCGATGACTATGTTAATGGGGGATTGCAGGCGGTTGATGACCGCCTCTATGTTTCGGGCAACTTCACGATGATGGGTACTTCACCCCGGAATGGACTCGCCGTGCTAGACACGTTGAGTGGAAATTGCCTTCCTTTCCAAACGGAGACCCCCTGTTTTGACCTGATTGTAACTGGAGACACCTTATTTATTTGCGGCATTTTTGATTCAATCAATGGCGTTGCCCGCTCAGGTTTAGCAGCGCTTGACAAGACCACGGGAACATTGTTACCCTGGAATCCGATATTAAATGATGCACCGCTTCGCCTGTATGTATCGGGTAACACCTTATATACCGGAGGTGAATTTGATACTGTAAATACAGCCAGCCGACCCCATGTCTGTTCATTTAATCTGGGCACCGGCCAGTTAAATAACTGGAATCCTGCATGCGGAGCGGCTGTGACTGATTTCTGTCCGGCGGGGGGATCTCTTTACCTCGCAGGCGGGTTTCCCAATATTAATTGCATAAGAAGAAAAACCCTTGCAGGGTTTGACTTGAGAACAAACACATTCACACCACTGGAGTTTCCTTACGAATACATAGGCGGCCTGGTGAACGAAATGGTCGTCACCGATCACAGAATTTACCTGGGAGGCTCATTCACTACTGTAGGAAACCAGTCGCGCAATGGATTACTTGCGCTCGATAGCACAGGTCAGTTATTACCCTGGAATCCCAATCCAATTGGATACGGCATACATTGTATTGTTCCGGATGATTCAGTCCTCTATGTGGGCGGTTGGTTCCAGAGCATTGGCGGTCAGCCGAGGTATAATATTGCATGCATTGATACTGTAACCGGGGCTGCGCTCCCCTGGAGTCCGTTCGCGAATGCACCGGTGCATTGCATGACTAAAGCTGATTCACTCATGTACATTGGCGGGGAATTTTCTTTTATTAATGCACAGAGTTGTTCACGACTCGCTGCAATCCGGCTGGATTCCGGCATTG
>DATDOQ010000142.1:0-9820 GCA_035293205.1 Bacteroidia bacterium | reverse complement strand
TCTCTCCTGCTTTAATTGCTCGCGCGGCCACCACACTTTTTTTCTGGAATTTGCGGTAGCGGATATCACTTTCCGTGAAGGGGCGCAGCTTTTTGCTGCCATACGCTACAAAAGCTTTCCGCACCTGCGCCACAAATTGTTTGAACTCTGCCGGCTCAAGCGCAGCCTGGTAATCAATGCCTTTTTCAGACCGGTCGCATGTAATGTGTTTTTCGATAACGCAGGCCCCAAGCCCGATCGCAATCAGATCCACAATTTTTCCAAACGGATCTTCACCATCCACATGGTCGTGATAACCGACGGGCATGTCGAAAACCTCTTTCAGCAATTCTACGCGTGAGATATTCAGATCTTCAATTTTCGTCGGAAAATTCTGGACACCGTGCATCAGGATAATATTGCGAGCACCATGGCTGGAGGCAAAAGCAATACCGTTGGCTATTTCGTCAAGCGTTGAGGCCCCTGTTCCAAGGGTAAATGGAATACCCGATGCAGCAACGGCTGACAAAACATCTGGATTGCTCAGATCCGCGGAATTTAATTTGATCGCATCCGCGCGGCATTCGATGGCCAGGTTCACACTGGGCACATCGTAGGCGCAGACAAACACTGCAATATTTTTGCCGCGGGCATGCTTGAAAATTTTCCTCCACGATTCCGCGTCAAAAGCGATCTTTTTTACAACATCATAAACCGGATGATTAGGTGTTACCGTTTCATCAGGAATAAAAAACTGTAGCTGAACCGCATCAGCGTCTGCATCCACAGCAGCGTCAACAAGTTTCAGCGCTTTTTCAAAAATGCCATCATGCGCGCAGGCCATTTCGGCAATCACAAAAGGCGGATTCCCATTTCCGATCACCTTATCCCTGATCCGGATCTCTTTATTCATAAGAGGCATATTTCCATTTTCACGGCCGAAAGATACTGAGTTTGCAGGCATCGTACAGTCACGAAGATCGGCAGACCCTTTTCATCGAATGCCAGAATATTTATTAAATTCATCTCAGAATCAGCATTAAATACATGGTCAATGTTTTGCTGCCTGAAGCCATCCATTGTTATTTAATACACTCCGCAATATTTCCAGCTCTTCACCTGTCACCTGCTTCATGGGCGGACGTTCAAATTCAGGCATTAAACCAAGAACTGCAAGCGCGGCTTTCAGTGAAGGATGCCAGCCGATGGGAACCGTTTTTTCGAAATAAGGCAATTCAATTTCATGGATGATCTTTCCGGCTTTTTCGAGATCACCTTTCATCATCAGCTCATAAAAATCGAGCTCGAGTTGCGGAAAAAAGTTACCGATACCTCCGAGAAATGCCCTTGCGCCCAAATTATAATCGCGGTTATAAAATCGGCTCATTCCACCGCCGGCGCCAATAATGATCGCTTTATCTTTTAAAGCGGCAACAATCCGGTTGCTGTGCTCCGCATCCAGCGCTTCTTCTTTTAATCCTTTAATGTTAGGAAGCGCCGTCAATTTTCTGAGCAGCTCGAGCGAAAAAGGAATATTGCCGGCGCCAAAACCATTCCGCATTGGCATTTCATGAAGCAGTATGCCTGTTTTTGAAACACTATCGTTAATGGCTTTAAAGAAACTGTATGTATTCGCGTCACCGTAAAAACGCTCCGGGAAATAAGTCAGGAAATAATCCGCCCCGATTGATTCCGAATGTTTCGCAAACTCAATCGCTTTCGAAGTACCGCCAACCTGCGGATTTGCCACGATGGTTACAATTCTCCCGCCCGCGGCCTTCACCACCGTTTCATTCACCTTTTTCACCTCCTCTTCCGTTAGCAGGTTGAAACGACTTGTGCCCACGGTCGTCATCACGGTTTTGATCCCGCTTTCAATCAAAAATTTCACATAATTGTACAGCGATCCGTAATCAACTTCATAATTCTTATTGAAGGGCGTTGGCAGCGGAATAACCGTTCCTGTAATTTCTTTTCCCATTATAGAAGCTGTTTAGAAATTATCTTTTAAAATTCTTATACGTCTTTTCAATCAAATTCATGAATTTTTTTCGCGAGCATTTCCGCTATCTCAAACTGGAAAGAATAATCTATATCAAATGAACGGATAGCCGACATTTTATAGGTAAGCATTTCCTCGTTGAAGAAGGTGCCTTTTCCCAGGAAAGCCTTCACGGTGGCAATGTACATCGCTCCGTTTGGATGATATCTTTTACCGATGTCCTGGCTGCGCGTCACTTTGTAGCCATCCTCAAAAGTCATCTTCATGGATTTTTCATCAACAGGCGTTAAAGCGAGCTGAACAGGAAATTCATATTCGGTAACGCCAATCAAAAACGGAAGCTGAGGATTTTGCTCAAATAATTCATACGCTTCGCGCACATGCTTTTCTGTCCGGAAGGGACAGGTGGGCAACAATGCGGTCACCACTTCATATTTTTCAGAAGCATTTTTACGTTCTAAAAATTCTTTCACCACCTGGACTTTTGTTACTGTGTCGCCTGCCATGTGCGCCGGACGCTCATCCACTTTTGCGCCTTCCCGCAAAGCAATTTCCCGTATCTCCGGATCTTCTGTGGAAACAATCACATCCGTAAATACTTCTGCGCGTAATGCTGCCCGAATGGAATAACCGACCAAAGGAATTCCGTTTAACGGCAGGATATTTTTCCTTGGAATACGCTTGGATCCCCCACGGGCGGGAATAATACAGACTGATTTTTTCATACGCCTATCCGAAAATTCTTTTGAGCAGCGAGGGTTTCTTCCCGGGAATTGGAACATAACTACTTTGTCCGCGCAGCACACGCCTTTCACCGCGATGAACTTTTCCTGCCCGGTGAAAAACATCCGTATCAAAAATAATGAGTGTTCCTGCTTTACCTTCAAGCGGAATCACATCCTCCTCATTCACCGGCAGCTCACGCGAAAGTTCACGGTTTTCGTAACTTATTGCACTGCCATATTTTTTCCGAAGTGCGGCGGCGGCGGCATTCGAACCCGGAGCACAGAAAAATGCGCCATTTTCAACCATAGTATCCGTCAGGTATATGAAAAATTTGAGCGAGCGCTGCACATCAAAATGAAGATCGTTAGCATGATGTTTTGAGCCTACAACGTCATTAACTGCAAAAACACTGATATTTGCTTTCATGTCAACCCCGAGATACGTCCTGACCAACTCATCCATGAAAGATGCTTTAAAAGTACGATACGTTTCAGGGTATAAATTGCTGTCCAGTTCTGATATAAGAAATTTAATTGCCCGGCCATTAGAATAGTCTAATTTAATAATGTATGGTTCCCGATTTTGAAGAAACTGATCAAACTCGGAATTTAGTCTAGTTACGACTTCAACATTATAGAATGAATCCACTAACACCGTACCGTATTTATGCAGCGCGGTGATCAGTTCAGGAGAATCTATCTGGTCTTTTGCAAATTTTATTTCATCAGCAATGATCATAATAACTCATTTAAACAGGCGTGAAAAAAAACCCTTTTCAGGCGGCTTCCTGAAATTCAATTCCTGGGTAAACGCAGCTGGCTGTCCAGGAACAGGTTTGTGTAAGATCAGAAGAAGGTTGTCAAATACTGGCTTTTTAGTGTCCTGTGCGAAATAAGGAAAGAAGGTGCGACTTGAATACCCTGAATATGGCTTGGGCCGGCGGAAAATTTGGTCGTCTATTTTTTCGCCATCTATGTCAAACACGTATGGCATTACATTAAATCCTGCAGCGTATGCATATGCTTCGAATTCGCATATCCGGTAATAATGATCGGAGTTATCTTTTACTTTAACATGCATTTTATCATCATTATAGAGCGTTTTCAGCCGTTCCCTGCTCAGAGGACGTTCGTAATCAGCCCGTTGTTCTTCCTGAGTATAGCTATTTGGATGACAATGTTCTGAGGCAACAAGGAATCCCCCGGGCTTGAGCACCCGATAAGCCTCACGAAACGTTGCAAGCAGATTTTCAGAATGGTGAATTGCTCCAAGCGAAATAATATAATCAAAAAAATCGTCAGTCACCTGCATCCGGTTATAGCTGCCAAGCACAGTCTGTATTTTAGTGAAATCCGCTTCAAGATTTTTAAAAACAACAGGCATAAGCTCTTCCACTGAATACTTGTCATAATCCAGGCAATAGATAACCTCAGGCTCTTTTTCCCGTGAAAGTTCCGCAGTAAAAACACCTGTTCCGGCTCCTACTTCAATAATCTTTCCGGAAAGCTTTTTCCCCGTCATCAACTCCACTTTTCTCACTGCATTAATACGCCAGTGAAAACCTGGTCCCTGCGCGCGCATTCTCGCTTTTTCGGGGTTATCATAGTTTTTCCTATACAGATTCTCGGCTACTTTTGCCCGAAGTTCAATGGCCCCATCCCGTATATTCTCCTTGTCAGTCTCGACCTTCCAGTCCAGGAAGGCAGGTGAAGCAGCAGTTGTGTCTCCCATAATCAATTCAATATTTTAAGCATTTGTTCATAAACGTCAACGATGTATGCAGCCCTGTTTGAAGGCATATGCAGCGCCCGCGATTTCGCTGAACCCTGGTCAGCCACCCTTTGTAAAACGGCGGGATCTTCGCAAAGGAGCGAAATCACACTGTCACGCAATGCATTCTTTTTATAAAGATAAAAAAACAGCTCGTCTCCTTCCCTGTAATTAGCCCGCAACCAGGGATTGCTGTCTGTCAGAACCACTGACCCGTTATACTGGGCCGTCGCAATGCGTTCATGGCTGCTGTTAATCTGGAAAGGCATTACATTGACTGTCAGTTTTGCTTCGCGCATTTTCCCAAGTACTTCCGGCCAGGGCAGAAAAGGATACACCGTAACGTTTGGCTTCTTTTTATTTCGGATTTCCTCGGCATGATCATCATCTGTGATAATGGTCATGCTTACTGAAGATGGCAATGCAATTAATTCATTCAGCACAAGATTCCGTCGGGCAGCGCGGATATACTGAACCGTATGCCATAAGAAATCCCATGTTTCACCGCGGTTGAGATCAAGCCTATAAAATAATTTATTCATTAATGCATTGACAGGATTCTTCAACTCCTCCAGAACGATTTCTTCAACTTGTTTTTCATTCTGAAATCCATGCCGCCTCGCAATTTTATAACCAAACTGCCGCAATAAAAATGAATGTGATTGCAAAGATTCGAGCCCATTCCCTACCCTTCCGGCAAAAAGTACATCAATTGTCCGTTCTGCAATCAAAGGCACGGGTTTATCATCGAAAATATTGTTGTATGCGATCCACTCGAAAACTTTTATTTCAGGATTAATGCGGTGGACGAGTTCCTCATTGGTAATGTCACCCAATAGCAAGGCCACATGACCACTGCATTTCCGAATAAGGTCATATTTGGGTAATGGAGTATCGGTTAGACTTATACAAACCGAATTGAAATGGGTATAAAAATCCTGATCGTCTATGCGGAGGTCTGTTTTCAACATGTTGTGGGTCAGCGTAAATGCCACATCTTCGCTGCGGTATACAGATACAAGCTGTTCAGCTAAATCTTCATGGAATGCTTCCAGCAAGGTTGTTTTATATCCCAACCTGCGGAATTCCTCGGCCAGAACCTTATAACCGTAATGCGGCCCTGTATTATTCCGGTTGAGTAATAAAACAATCGTCTTCATTGCCGACAGGAATCTTGCTTACCCACATGAATTTTCATTTCCGGAGCTTCCATATCATATGCTTAAACAAACGCCCGTGCTCATGCAGGTAATCAAACAGCGCTGCTATTCTTGATTCATTTGTTTCAATTTCGTTTTCAGGAATTATTCCACGCACATGCAATACCCGCAGGTAATTGTGAAACATGCTAATGCCCTGCTTATCCATGATCTCAAATCCATTCTCCCGGAAGATCTGCATGATTTCTTTTTCATTAAACAGCCGGAACCACATATCTGTTTCTCCCTGCACTTCTTTAAACCGGCGGGTTTCGAAAGATCGCAGCGCATCAGGCAGCGAATCAAAGATCAGTGTGCGCAGCACAAATCCTTCCATATCGGGATCGCTTGTAAATAGCATTCCTCCTTTTTTCAAGCGGGCATTCATGTAAGCGATCGCGTCGGGATATTTTTCATTCAGGTAATAAAGTACACCGATGCTGAAAATCAAATCAAAGGAACCAGCTTTCAGCGGCAGGTCGTCTATGTCAGAATGAATTAGTAACAGCTTATGGGCGCAATTATTTTCTTCTGCAAATGTTGATAATGCTGCCAGCAGACGGTAGTCGAAATCCACACAGACAATTTGGTCATATCCCAGACCTAGAAGGTATTCCGTAAACCGCCCGTCGCCACAGCCAAAATCCATCACCATCTTTCCGGCAGGATCCTGTCCTTCGAGAAATGTATCAAATGTGCGTTTGTAATAGGGCGTTTCCCAATTGATCTGGTGGTATTTCTGCTTTTCAAATTTCCGCAGATAAGCGCCTTTCGTATGTTTCTGGTGAAACTCGTAGGATACGGAATTTGCCACTTTCCACCGGAGAATACCCGATTCATCGATCACCGCTTTTTTACCATTGCCGTCTTTCAAATCCGGCCAGTTTCCGGAAAAATTTTCGCCGGTAACAAGATCCGCCAGTACAGCGCCTTTCCAGTCGTGCATAAATTCAGATTAGCAGCTTAAGGGTGCTGGTGATAAATACAGGGTACTTGAAATATTCCTGGACTGTAGCTGCGGTTTTGATGATCTCTTCTTTATTGAATGTTTTTGGAAATAAAAGCCCGAGACAGGTTCCGCTATGCGTATTCACCACCCCGAATGGATTGAATTTTTTACTGTCTTCGTAAACACGCAAACGGTCTTCATTCTGCCGAAGATTCAAATGCATTTCAGTGGAAACGGAGGCGCATTGCGCAATTTCCTTATCGTCTTTCCTGTTAAAAGCGCTTTCGAGCCGCGCAAGGAGTTCATCGTATTTTTTTGTCACATCACCGTTAAAATTCAGCGAACGGTTATAGCTGACCGTATCAACCGTACCGCCGAAGTCAATCGCAACAAGCCAGAATTCAGGAATATAAAGCAGCTCGCGTACGAGTTCACCTTTGCGGTGGTCATACACCACGCATGATTTATACATGAGTCCATCATGCGGCTCGATGGAGCTGAATATTTCTGAAATGGTTTTTTCCCGAAGCAGAAAACCGAAAATTTCCTGGAGCGCGCGGATCGTCGAAAGCATATCTGCAGTACTCGAGCTTAACCCTTTTCCAACAGGGATATTCCGGCTGAATGAAATGGTGATCTCGTATCCGTCACCAATTCCGAGCTTTTCGAGGAGCATCTCGGCGACCTTTTTTGATTTGGAATATTCACAGTTGATGACCAGCGGTCCCATCCGCTTTACAGCAGTGAGATTGCAGATCGACCAGAGATCAATAGGAAGCGTTACGAGAAAATCCCTGTTATCGGACAGTCTTCCCTGGAGCAGCTCGCCGAAACTGGCGTGTGATTTTCCATAGCCTGTCAGAATATTGCTTTCAAACATTTTTCCTCCTGCTCAGATTATTGTTTTCAGCTTATCCATGTTTTTCCACCCTGCATCACCGATAATCATCACCATGTCGCCTTTTATTTTATGTTTCTCAATGGCCTGGTAAGCTGCTTCAAGCACGCCGCCCGCCTGGAATCCGGCATATACGCCTTGCATGGCCAATTGTTTCGTACGGTTCTCCGCTTGTGACTGATTGATCATAAACGTGTCATTATAATAATTCCGCAGTTCGATAATAAACGGCGTGATGTAATCGCCATCCACAAACGCGCCCGTACCAGGAATTTTAGTTCCGGATGCGGCCTGCGATGTAAAGATAAGCGTATCGGGTTTTTTCTCCTTGAAATAACGCGCGACACCGCACATGCTGCCGCCCGAGCCCATTGAACCCACCACCGCGCTGATGTTTGGCAAATCGCGGTGAATTTCAGGCCCCAGTGTTTCATAGGAAGCGAGCGGATTAGCCGGATTATGAAGCTGATCAAGGAAACAAAAGTTTTTGCCTTCTTCCTTTTGTGTTAGTTCCCTGCACCAGTGATTTCCTTCAATGGTGATGTCGCCGATAATGTCGAGATCTGCCCCAAAAAATTTGATGAAGTTCTTTTTATCATCTGTCAGCTTGCTGTTGCAAACCACTTTTACTTTATAGCCCAACAGTCTTCCGTGAAACGCCAGGGCGCAGGCCATATTCCCGCTGCTTGCATCCAGGATGGTTTTGTCTTTTGTAAGCTCGCCGTTTTTGATGGCTGACCGGATATTGTAAATGCAGGCGCGGTCTTTAATGCTGCCCGTGGGATTAAAGCTTTCGAGCTTGACGTAAAAATTCACGTCCGGATATTCGGTCAGTCTGAATTGGACAAGCGGGGTGTTTCCGACCAGGTCAACGAATGAAGAAACAATCATAAACGATCAAACTTAATCAATTAATCGGGCTTGGGCTGCGACCTCCACCCGGACATATTCGTAAATATTTCCCAGCATCCGGTGCATCTGTCCGAAACTTTCAAATTTCAGCAATACCAGTCCCAGCCTGTTTCCGGAATGGATAAAACGTTTAACCGGATCCCCTTCTTTTACATTGATCATCCTGTAAAAAATACACTTTTCAATTTCCGGGTGAAAAATCACTGCTTTGAAAATGCCGTCTGCCATCGAATGGATCACATTGTGCGCGAAATATCCTTTATGACTTTGCGGCTGCCTGATGGAAACAGGATATCCCAGCGTTTGCAAGATGGTCTGACCGATGAGGTCTTCGCCTGTATGAAGACTGATGATATCATTGAAAAGGTTCCCGCCATTACGCGCGCCAATGTCAATCACCACGGCCCTGCCCTCTTCGTCTTCGATCACGTCGCAGTTGAAAACGCCGGTCCGAATGTGCAGCGCATCCAGCATTTTTTGCAGATCAGCTATAACGCGCGCAAAAAATTCCGGGTTTTGATTCGATGCAGGAAGCGAAATCGAACGGGGCACAAGGCCGGTTATCGCGTCATTAAAATGCACGTCGCCGAAACAGTAAAAAACGATTTTGCCCTTATCGATCATAAAATCGCCCGACATCAGGAAATCTTTCCGTTTCAGGAATTCTTCCAGCACAACTTTTTTCACACGTGAAAATGAAAGCGCATCATTGATTTTCAGTAAGACTTCTGTTTCCGTTTCGCCGGGCAGAATGCGGTAAATTCCTTTGCTTCCGGATGTATCCACCGGCTTGATGATCGCACCATGCCTGAAATTTTTCACTTCCTGCAAAACCATTTCCGGATCAGCAGTTTCAATCAGCCGCGGACTGGGAATGCCAAGACGCGCCTGTAATTTGCGGAAAGTAACTTTGTCGGCCAACTCTGCAACTGCGGCATATGAATTTCCAGGTAAACCCATCTTTTCAGAAACATAAGCAGCGGTTAACGCGGCAGGATCCGATGCGTAAGCGGAAATTCCGTCGATCTTCAGCGTTTCAGCGAGCGACAGAACTTTTTCTTTATCAGTGGTGCTAACATTATGATATTCATTGGAAACCTTGTGGCCCGGGTTATCCGGCAGGTAATCGCAGGTGATCACCCAGGCACCGAGCTCCTGCGCTTTTTTAATTGCAGGAACTTGTATGTCCGCCCCGCCGAGAAAAAGCAATCTTTTACCGCTGAGCTGCATAACCAAAAGTAGCTTTGACGATATTGCATATACGGTCGATGTCATTTAATTCCAGATCGTGGTAAAGCGGCAGACAAAGCACACGTTCTGCATAACTTTCAGCAACCGGACAAGGATCTCCCTGGCAATGCGGCAGCTTATTCAGCGATGGATAA
>DATDOQ010000141.1:0-7395 GCA_035293205.1 Bacteroidia bacterium | reverse complement strand
GATCTTTCGGCGCAAATAATTTTCGGGGGCATCCCTTCGCAGGGTAAACTGCCCGTAACTACGGTAAACTGGATCGCAGGTTCTGGCGTAAATACGGGTCCGCAGATCCGGTTGAAGTACACGGTGCCGGAGGAAGTTGGCTTCAGCCGGAAAGCGATGGAGCGGATCGATTCGATCGTTGCGGAAGGAATTAAAGAGCACGCATTTCCCGGTTGCCAGGTTTTCGCCGCGAAAGACGGGAAAGTTTTTTTTGAAAAATCATACGGCCATTTCACGTATGAAAAAAAGCATACGGTGAGAAAGGATGATCTCTATGACATCGCTTCCATCACAAAAATCGTGGCAACGGTTCCGGCCGTGATGAAAATGGTGGAAGAAAAAAAAATGAACATGGATGAGGAGCTTTCGACCTATCTGCCGGAGTTGAAAGGGACAAACAAGGAAGAGATCGTCATCCGCGAAATGCTGGCGCACCAGGCGGGTTTGAAAGCGTGGATCCCGTTTTACCTGCGGACCCTGGATCCGGATGGAGGACGTGATAAAAAATTTTACCGGTCAACATTCAGCGATTCATTCCCGATCTACGTTGCCCCGGGAGTTTTCTTAACCAAAGGTTATCGTGATACAATTTACAAATCGATCACAAACAGCGCGGTCAGCCCGGTTCATACTTATCTCTACAGCGACCTGGGTTATTATTACCTGAAGCGGATCATTGAGCAGGAAAAAAACATGCTGCTCAGCATTTACGCGGACTCCGTTTTTTATCATCCGCTTGGTTTGCCTTTATTGGGTTTTCAGCCACGTTTGCGAATTCCTACGGCACGCATCGCACCGACTGAAAACGATAAACGCTGGCGCGGGCAGCTGATCCAGGGTGATGTGCACGACCAGGGCGCGGCGATGCTTGGTGGAATAGGTGGCCACGCGGGCGTTTTCAGCAATGCAAATGATGTGGGTGTAATGATGCAGCTTTTTCTGAATTACGGAGAATATGGCGGGCGGCGTTATTTCGATTCCATGACTGTTGCAACTTTCACCTCATATCAATATTTGCAGAATGGGAATCGCCGCGGAATTGGTTTCGACAAGCCGGAAACTGATCCGGAAAAACCGAATCCGGCATGCGACAGCATTTCCTGCAACAGCTTTGGTCACCAGGGGTTCACCGGAACGCAAGCCTGGGCCGATCCGGAAACAGGTCTGGTTTACGTTTTCTTATCGAACAGAATTTACCCGGATGCCGAGCAGAACAAGCTGGTGCAACTGGGAATCCGCACAGCGATCATGCAGGAGCTGGTGGAAGGGTTGAAGTAATGGGATAATGTGCTAATGGGTTAATGAGACAATGTGCGAATTGGAAAATGGGGATAATTGGAAAATGGTTTTCTATAATTCGTAAATTGTAATCCCGAAAGCCTTCGGGAGTAAATAGAAAAGCGCCAGCGCTAATTTTGTGAGTGTAACGCTATCCGGTTTCCCTCGGTATCTATCACCACCGCCATGTAGCCGATATCCTGCGAGATCTGTTTTTTATAAACGATAATTTTTCCACCTGATTTTTCCACGCGGTCGAGGATTGTCTGCAGGTTTGGATTTGCATTAAAATAAATCAGCGGACCATCGGAAGAAGGCTTATACCATTCATGCTGGCACAACGCCCCGGAGACTTTTCCGTTTCCCTGCTCCGACGGGAATAGACCCATGAGTAAAGGGCCCATCTGAAGCGCATTTATTTGAATGTCAAAAATAGTTTCATAAAAAGTTTGCGCACGGTCGAAATCAGAAACAGGAACTTCGAACCATGTGATGATATTGGTGTTGGTGTCCATGTTTGAAAAGTTTGCTTAGGACAAGATAAGAATACAAAAAAGAACCAGGAACCAGGAGCCAGGATTAAAATGGCAATAGCTGGATCTTGGTTCCTGATTCTTGGTTCCTGCTTCCCTTTTTTTCCAATCAGCTTCCCAAATACCGGAAAGCTTTCCGTATAACATTCAGGTCATTCTGCGCCTGGTAATCCTTCGCATATAAAAGATTTAGGCGCGAGCGAATAACAGACGTACGCTGTTCCTGCGGCAAAACATCAGAAGGGTCCAGCACACCCACGCGCAATTTTGGTAAATGGATATTGTTATCTTCCGCCGGAGCATATCCCACCCACGATTTGAGCCCTGTTAAAACGGCAAAAATATTCCCAATAAATCCGAATGGTTTTTTCATAAGCCACATAAGCAGCGGAGAAAAGGGAAGAAGCAACAACGAAACGCCGATATCTGTCACCCTTTTGTTACGGCGGTTGACGGGCTTATTGACAGAATTAATATCGATCACATAAAGGTCGCCTGCGGTGTCAATAGAGTTGCTTCCAATGATGGAGAGGCTTTCCGGTGGCGCGATCTTATAGCTGACTTTTACGAGATCACCCAGGGCCGCCATGCGGTCGATGATCTGGTGCGCAGGAATGTCTTTCGCGCAAAAAATAACTTCATCAATTCCGTAAATCGTCACGATGTCCGTCAATTGTCCGAACCGCCCGATAAACGCAGGATCATTCACATCCTCATCCGTTGCGCTGACAAATCCTGCGAATCCTGTTGCCACTGCGGTCTGGTTCAAAAGTGATTTCACGCGACGGCATTCTTCCGGGCTTCCGACAATGGCGATCCGCTGCGCATTGCCTGAATCGATCTGCATGTTTTTGATCCGCGCAAGATGAAACAATAAGCGCGAAAGCAGCAGGCCCGTCATTGCCCAGCCTGCGCCAAAAAGTATGATCGCGCGGGAGAAGCGCCACTCTTCGGGCAACAGCGCGTACATCACGAGGTTTGCGGCGGTGCCGGCGAAAATTCCGCGCACGATTTTCAGCAGGCGGATCGGTTTGTCATAACCGCCGCTGAAATAGACAGCGATCAGCCAGATCAGGTTGTATGCCGGAAGCAGAATGTTCACAAGTTCCGGCTTATAGGAGCCTCCTTCACCGAATTTGAAATTTTCCGCGTAATAGCGTGTGATGAAATAATGCACGCTCACCAGGAGCGCGAAATCAAAGCAGGGCAGGGCGATCGCTTTCAGAAAACGAGCCAGCACGGCAGCGCCTGCGCGCAGGTAAATCGCGATATTTATTAAAACAGTGAAAAGCCGCGCATTTTTTGCCGAGAAATGTTTTTTAGCGAAGATCACCATCGCCCGGTAAAACACAAAGACGTAATTGACGCTGCTTTTTTTCGTGCTTTCTCCTTTGTAATGGATGATACGCGTGTCGTGGAAGTAAAAATTCTTATAACCGCCGAGCAGCAGCCGGTAGGAAAGATCAATGTCTTCTCCATACATGAAATAAGATTCGTCCAGCAATCCCACTTTATCAAGCGCTGTCTTCCGCAGGAGCATAAACGCGCCGGAGAGGATCTCCACTTCGTGTGTCTGGTCCTTGTCAAGGAATCCCAGGTGATAGCGCCCGAAAAGTTTCGACCGGGGAAATAATTTTGCCAGGCCGGAGATCTTGTAAAAAGCCACCGCCGGCGTTGGTAATCCACGTTTCGATTCAGGAAGAAAATTCCCTTTTCCGTCGATCATTTGCACGCCGAGTCCGCCTGCCATGGGATGAGCATCCATAAATGAAATGACTTTTTCAAAAGTGGATTCTTCCACAACCGTATCGGGATTCAGCAGCAAAATGTACTCGCCGGTCGCGCGTTTGATCGCCTGGTTATTTGCGCGCGCGAAACCGGCATTTTCTTTATTGACGATAACGCAGACTTCCGGAAATTTCTGTCGAACGACCTGGAGCGAGCCATCCACCGAGTTGTTATCTACCACAAACACTTCCACCGGCAGGTTCTTCGAAGCCTTGCGCACGCTGTGCAGGCATTGCTCGAGAAAATGCTCAACGTTGTAGTTGACGATTATGACGGAAAGTTTCATTTAAAAATAGGCCGGCACGCCCTTTCAATGTGCTAAATTGCTAATGAGTTAATGTGTTAATGCTTCGCGGTGATTGGCGGTTGATTGCAATGCAGCGAAGGCCGAAGTTACAAACGGTTATTGCTCGTGGTTATTATTTTCATTTTTTTCCTTAAATTTGATAGTGTGTAGTTAGACCCACCGGATAAATAGGATTAACCCCATTAATCCCATGTCCGATAAAATTCATAAGGTCAGCACCCCGGTGTTTGAAATCTGGGTGGATGAGCATGGAATTCTTCGTGTCGATACAAAGCCAGGCGCGCGTATTGATATGCCGCAGGTGAAAGAAGCATTTGAAATTTACAGAAAGCTGGGTTTTGGACCGGGAAAGAAAAAAGCCCTTGAGATCATGACAGGGATTGGCATTTCTACCATGTCAAGGGAAGGAAGAGATTATGCGGCAACGTTGTCCAAAGATTATTTTGTCGCAGCAGCGATTGTTAGCGATTCCGCCATGATCCGGTTCCTTGTGAATTTCTTCAATAATTTTTATGTTCCGGAAGTTCCATTTAAAATGTTCGCGGATAAATATTCTGCCATCGCATGGCTGAA
This sequence comes from Bacteroidia bacterium, assembly GCA_035293205.1. Taxonomy (GTDB): domain Bacteria; phylum Bacteroidota; class Bacteroidia; order Palsa-965; family Palsa-965. Next base: position 2,877 of record DATDOQ010000141.1, on the reverse strand, counting down.
AAGTTTTCGCCGGGAAGAAACGGCTCTTTTATCCTGAAAATAATTTTACACGGAAAAACAGTTTGAGCCAGGCAACTCAACGCGAAAGCGTGCGCTCGTAAGGCACCCGGTTCACGATGGAACGGCCTAGGGTAACTTCATCGGCATATTCGAGCTCATCGCCGATGGAAATGCCGCGGGCAATAGTTGTAACAGGAATCATGTATTCTTTCAGCCGTTTAAAGATGTAAAAATTGGTGGTGTCGCCTTCCATGGTAGTGCTGAGCGCCATGATCACCTCTTTGACATGCCCGGCCGCAACACGCGTGACAAGCGAATCGATCTGCAGATCATTGGGGCCAATGCCATCCATCGGGGAGATAATTCCGCCCAGCACGTGATAGACGCCGGTGTACTGCTGCGTGTTTTCAATTGCCATTACATCCCGCACATCCTCCACCACACAAACCACGCTGTGGTCGCGTTTGGGGCTTGAACAGATCGTGCAGGTATCCAGATCACTGATATTATGACAGGACCTGCAATATTTCAGCTCATCGAGGAGGCGGGAGAATGTATTCCCGAATTTTTTCACCAGCTGCTCATCCTGCCGCAAAAGGTGCAGCACATAACGGAGCGCGGTTTTTCTTCCAACACCCGGCAGCTGCGCGAATGCTTCAACGGCCTCTTCAATCAGCTTTGACGGATAATGCATCATTGGCAGCAAATTTACAGCACTGACAGCCGTTTCAGGTGAATGGCTCTGAAAATTTCAACCATGATTATGAACAAATTGGGCCGGATTTGCAGCGGACGGTATACGTTTGTCATTAGTTTGAGAACCAACATGCAGCTTCAAATGTGCAAAACTCTGTTGATTATGCATGCTGTTGTTTCGCTTCCTGCTTCATTCATTCCGGCTAACTTGCAGCCCTAACCGATGGATCCTGCGTTAATACTTGTTTTCGTTTCAGCGTATACGCTGTTGTTATTTGTCATAACCTGGCTGACTTCACGCGGCGCGAATAATGAGAGTTATTTTGTCGGCAACCGCTCGTCCCGATGGTACCTTGTCGCTTATGGCATGATCGGCGCATCCTTGTCCGGCGTTACATTCATGTCGGTTCCAGGCGATGTAGGCATTACAAAATTTGCTTATTTCCAGACGGTCCTCGGTTATTTCTTCGGTTATTTCGTGATCGCCTATGTGCTTTTGCCCTTGTATTACCGGCTTAACCTTACCTCGATCTATACTTATCTCGAAAAAAGATTTGGCATACACGCGTATAAAACTGGCGCTTTTTTCTTCCTGCTTTCACGTGTGCTTGGAGCGGGCTGCCGGATGTTCATCGTTGTCCTTGTGTTGCAGAAATTTGTTTTCGAAGCCTTCGGCATTCCATTCATAGCCACCGCCGGCATTTTTATCGTCCTTATACTTCTTTATACGTACCAGGGCGGGGTCAAAACGATCATCTGGACAGATACGCTGCAGACTACTTTTATGCTGCTTTCGCTGGTGCTGAGTGTGATTCTAATTTCCACAAAGCTTGATTTCAGCGGGGGTGTAATGCAGCATATTTTTGAAAGCGATAACGCGCGGATCTTTAACACCGACTGGCAATCCGGGTTGTTTTTTCCGAAAGCATTTTTTGGGGGAATGTTCATCGCAATCACCATGACCGGCATGGACCAGGAAATGATGCAGAAAAATATCAGCTGCAAAAATCTCGGTGAATCGCAGAAGAACATGGTCACCTTCAGCTTTATCATGGTATTGGTGAATCTGCTTTTCCTTGTTCTCGGAGTGCTGCTCTGGGATCAGGCCGCCACACAACCGGAAATGCTGGAAAATCTTACGAATAAAAACATGCGCACCGACGAGCTTTTTCCAACGATCGCATTGAAACAACTTGGAACGGTATCGGCATTGTTTTTCATTATTGGCTTGATTTCCGCCGCTTATCCAAGCGCAGACGGCGCGCTCACCGCGCTCACCGCTTCGTTTTGCATTGACTTTCTCGGATTCAATCAGCCTGGAAAATTCCAGTCCGAAGCGCGAAAAATGCAGATCAGGAAAATTGTGCACATCTGTTTTGCGGTGATCCTTCTGTTGGTGATGCTCGTGTTGCAGGCCGTGAATGACCGGGCGATCATCAATACCATTCTTTTCCTCGCGTCGATCACGTACGGCCCGCTGCTTGGATTGTTTGCATTTGGTATTCTCACGCGGCGTTCCGTGCAGGGCTGGAAAGTTGTTTTCACCTGCCTGGTTCCACCTGTAATTTGTTATGTGCTCAGCACAATTGCCTCTGCGGATAAGACGGGAGATTTTTTAGGCGGCTATAAATTCGGGAACGAGCTCCTCATCCTCAACGGACTTCTTACGTTTGCCGGTTTATTTTTTATCTCCCGGAAAAATATGGTTGTACAATGAGGACCAGGCATTCGCGTTCAAATTCGATCCTTTACCTGCTGGAAAGAACGCTTCGCCAGTCGCGCGGATATTTGCAGCAAACATTTAAACGAAGCGGAAGTCCTGTTTCCGTGGATCAATGGCTCATCCTTCAGCAGATCAAACGAACACCTGCTATCAGTTTGCAGGAGGTGGCTGCGGCAACCGCAAAAGATCCGGCGAGTGTTACGCGCATGATCGCCCAGCTGGAGAAAAAAAAGCTGGTGAAACGCAAAACGAATCCAGCAGACCGTCGTGGACAAAATTTATTTATTTCCACAAACGGCGAGAAGGCCTTGCAGAAATGTGCCGTTGGTCTGGCCCAATATCAGAAAGCAGTGGGAAAGGGAATTTCGCAGGATGAATTGAATCTTTTGAAAAAAGTGCTGGATAAGCTTTATGAAAATTCCGGAGGAAGACTTTAGCAGCCGCGGATTAGCAGCCGC